>CAYPDO010000187.1:0-7923 GCA_964409495.1 uncultured Bordetella sp. | reverse complement strand
CAGAGCTTCTTCGACCGCGCCGAGATCAAGGACCTGTGCGCCTGGCTGCGCCTGCTGGTCAATCAGGACGACGACCCCGCCTTCCTGCGCGCCATCACCACGCCCAAGCGCGGCATCGGCCATGCCACGCTGGGCAAGCTGGGCGAGTTCTCGGGCAAGTGGAAGGTGAGCCTGTTCGAGGCGCTGTTCAAAGAGAGCCTGGGCGCGCAGCTGAGCGCCAAGGCGCTGGACGGCCTGCACGAGTTCGGCCGCACCATCAACGAGCTGGAACACCGCGCCGCGCGCACCCGCGGCGCCGAGGACGCCAAGGCGCTGATGCTGGAATGGCTGAAGGACATCGGCTACGAGCAGCACCTCTACGACAACGACGAGAGCGAAAAGGTGGCCAACGCGCGCTGGACCAATGTGCTCGACTTCGTCGACTGGGTGGCCAAGCGCTGCGGCGGCGAGCTGGCCGAGGACGGCAGCACCCAGATCCGCGAGCAGCAGACGGTGCTGGACGTGGCCCAGACCATCAGCGTGATCATCAGCCTGGCCGAGCGTGGCGATGACCAGGAGATGGTCACCCTGTCCACGCTGCACGCCAGCAAGGGCCTGGAATGGCCGCATGTGGTGCTGGCCGGCGTCAACGAGGGCCTGCTGCCCTTCAAGGCCGATGCCGAGGAGATGACGCCGCAGCGCCTGGAAGAGGAGCGGCGGCTGATGTACGTGGGCATCACGCGCGCGCGCAGCACGCTGATGGTGAGCACGCTGCGCCGGCGCAAGAAGGGCCGCGAGACGGTGGCCGGCATCCCCAGCCGCTTCATCGCCGAGATGAAGCTCAACGAGAGCAGCACCAAGGAAGACCCGCGCGAGCGGCTCAAGCGCCTGCGCGCCGAGCTGGCGGGCAAGGTGGCGGCCGCGCCCGATCCCGGCAAGCTCTGAGCGCTGCGCCACCACGGCCGCACTTGGCCAGGAACGCTGGCGGAACGCCCCGCGGCCTAGGCTGGTTCAACCCCGAGGAGTTGAACCATGCCCGTCTCTGCGAACACCGCCGGCTGCCGCTGGCCCCGGCTGCTGGCGCTGCTGCTGGCCAGCCTGGCGCTGGCGCCGGCCCAGGCCGACTTGAAGCTTGAAAGCCAGCACCTGCGCGCCTGGGTGCAGCTGGCCGAACCCGACATGGTGCTGTCAGGGCCCAGCGAGACCGTCTGGGCCCTGGGCCAGCCTCCGGGCCCGGTGACGGTGGTGAAGGCGGCGCGCGGTGCAAGCCTGGCCGCCGCCGCGCGGCAGACGCCCGATGGCTTCTTCCACGCCGCGGCCGCGCTGGACCAGGGCTGGGACGACCTCCCCGGCGCACACTGGGTCGGCGCCGGCACCCAATTCGAATCGCTGATCACCACCAACCAGCCCGACACGCCGCTGCTGCTCGACTTCCTGTTCCTGGGCAGCCGCCTGGAGGCCGGCGCCTACTACGGCATCGGCAATCTGCAGGCCAGCGTACGCCTGGGCATCCGCGCCGGCATCGGCCACAGCGCCCGCACCGGCGTGCAGCTGTACTGGGGCTTTGAAGACCGGCTGGAACGCGTCGCCGGCGGCGTGATGCAGGCGCAGCATGTCAGCGCCACCGACCGCACCGGCATCGGCCTGCCCGCCGTGCAGACCAGCAGCGGCTGGCAGAACATGGTGTCGCAGGGCCGCCTCGAGCGCGGCGCCTACCGCGCCACGCTGGATTTCGGCCTGCTGCAGCCCGGCGAATTTTTCGCGCTCGACTACAGCGCCGAGGTGCGGCTGCAATCCGACACGCCCTACGCCAGCAGCGCGCGTGCCGAGGTGATCGACCCCTTCGGCCTGCGCGACGACCCGCCGCTGCAGCTCAGCCTGCGTGGCCTGGCCCTGCCCGCGGCGGTGGGCGTGGTGCCCGAGCCGGCCACGCCCGCGCTGCTGCTGGCCGGGCTGGCCGGCCTGCTGGCGCTGTACCAGCGCCGGCCTCTGCGGCGACTTTTGCAGCGGCACGCCGGCGGCCTGGCCGCGCTGGCTTTGGCGGCCACGCTGCCCGCCGCCCAGGCCACCACACTCGACTACCCGGCACCGTTCGGCAACTTCTACGGCGACCAGCCCGGCGTGCTGGACGTGCAGCACCACATCACCCACCTGGGCAGCGCCATCGACGGCCTGAGCTGGTGGGCCGGCGGCTACGACGAGCTGCTGGGCGTGGCCTGGTCACCCTACAGCGCCGCCGGCACGCTGGCCCATGTGGACCTGCGCGTGCTGGATGGCCAGCCCTTGCGGCTGGATGGCTTTCGCCTCGGCTCCTGGGCTGGCGCCGCCGGCCGGCAGGAGACGGTGAGCGTCACGCCCATCGGCGCCGCGGCGCCGGTGTGGCAGTTCACCGGCCTGATCGGCGTGGACAACCGCGCCAACGGCTTCGAGCTCGGCCTGCAGTCGACCACCGGCTTCACCATCACCTGGACCAATCCGTGGTGGACGGCCATCGACGACATCCGCTTCCAGACCGCGGCCGTGCCCGAGCCGGGCACCTGGGCGCTGTGGCTGCTGGGCCTGGGCGGCCTGGCGCAGCGCCGCGTCGGTCGGCGCCTCTGGGGATGGCGCGCGGCCGGCAGCGCCCTAGCATCGGTCGCATGCAAGCCCCTGACGCCGCGCCGCACCTGCAACTGCTGGGCCCCGCGCGCTGCTGCCACGGCCCCCATGAACGCCTGCTGACGCCCGAGCGCGGCTGGCAGCTGCTGGTGCGCCTGGCGCTGGCCGGCGACTGGCTGCGCCGCGATGCGCTGGCCCTGCTGTTCTGGCCCGACCATGCGCCCGGTGCGGCGCGGCGCAACCTGCGCAAGGTGCTGCACCGCCTGGGCCCGGACGCGCCGCTGGCCCAGCGCGACGGCGCGCTGCGCTGCACCGCGGCCTGCGACGTGCCGGCCTTCGATGCCGCACTGGCCGCCGGCGATCTGGCTGCCGCCGCCGCGCTGTGGCGCGGCCCGCTGGCACCGGGGCTGGAAGCCGGCGCGCCCGAGGCCTTTGCGCAATGGCTGGGCTACGAGCGCCAGCGCCTGCTGGCCGACTGGCGCCAGGCGCGGCTGCAGGCTGCACGGGCCGGCGATGCCGCCGCCGCGCTGCACTGGAGCGCGCAGCTGCTGGCCGACGATGTGCTGGACGACGAAGCCTGGGCCTGCCGCGTGATGGCCCTGCAGGCCCTGGGCCGCCACGCCGACGTCCAGGCCGCGCTGCACGAGCGCAGCCGCCGCGTCACCGAGTTGCTGGATCTGGCGCCGGCGCCGCTGCGCTGGCCCGGCATGGCGGCCCCGGTGGCACCGGTGGCCGCGCCAGCGGCGGTGATGGCCGGCGCCAGCGCCGACCCCCTGGTCGGCCGCGCCGCCGAGCGCCGCCGCCTGGCTGAACTGCTGGCCCAGGCCGATGCCCCGCGCTGGATCACGCTCACCGGCCCGGGCGGCATCGGCAAGAGCCGGCTGATGCGCGCGCTGGCCGACGAGGGCCTGTTCGGCGCCCAGGCTTGCTGGGTGCCGCTGGACGATCTGGACAGCACCGACCTGCTGCCGGCGCGCCTGGTGGCGCGCCTGGGCCTGCGCCTGGCCGGGGCCGAGCCGGCCTGGCAGCAGCTGGCCCAGGCGCTGGCGGCGGCGCCACGCTGCCTGCTGCTGGACAACCTGGAACACCTGCCCGCGGCCGTGGCGCCGCTGCAGGCGCTGCTGGCGGCCGTGCCGGCGCTGCGCCTGGTGTGCAGCTCGCGTGAGCGGGCCGGCGTGCCCGGCGAGTGGCTGCTGCGCCTGGAAGGCCTGCCCTGGCCCGAGCCCGACGACGACGATGCCGCGCGGGCCGCGCAGTTCGACGCCGTGCAGCTGTTCGAGCGCCGTGCGCAGGCGCTGGATCCGCGTTACGACGCCGCCGGCCAGCGGACGGCCGTGGTGGCGCTGTGCGCGCACGTCGAAGGCCTGCCGCTGGCGCTGGAGCTGGCGGCCGGCTGGGCGCGTCACCTGCGCGTGGCCGATCTGCTGGCAGCGCTGCGCAGCGGCGAGCTGCTGGATGCCGAGGACGCCGCCCGCACGCCGCGCCAGCGCAGCCTGCAGCAGGTGCTGGCCCAGGCCTGGCAGCGCCTGGCGCCGGGCGAGCAGGCGGCGCTGGCGGCGCTGGCCGTGCACCGTGGCGGCTTCGGGCTGGCGGCGGCGCGCGCGGTGGCCGGTGCCACGCTGCCGCTGCTGGGGGCGCTGGTCGACAAGTCGCTGCTGCGGCTGGCGGGCGGCGGGCGCTTCGATCTGCACGCGCTGGTGCGCCAGCATGCGCTGGCCCGCCTGCACGACCACCCGGCCGCGGCGCTGCAGGCGCAGCGCGCGCATGCCGCCTTCCACCTGCAGTGGCTGGCGCGCTTTCCGCGCGGCCGCTGGGCCGAGCAGCCGGCCTGGTTCAACACGCTGGATGCCGAGGTGGAAAACCTGCGCCTGGCCTGGCGCCACGGCCTTGCCGAGGGCTGGGCCGGGCCCATCGCCGCGGCCACCATCGGCCTGGCCAGCCACTGCCATGCGCGCACCCGCTGGGACGACGGCCTGGCCCTGCTGGCCGAGGCCGAGCCGCTGCTGGCCGCCGATGCCGCGGCGCTGGCCCAGCTGCAATGCAGCCGCGCGCTGCTGGAAAGCAACCGCAGCGACGACCACGCCGCCGCCGCGCTGGCGCGCCAGGCGCTGCGGCTCACGCGGCGCGGCGGCGAGCCGCGGCTGCTGCGTGCGGCGTTGTTCCTGCTGGGCCAGTCGCTGCGCCAGCTGGGCCAGGTGGCGGCCGCGCAGCGCTGCTATGCCGAATCGCTGCGCCGCGCACGCGCCGAGGGCGACGCCATGGGCGAGGCCATGAACCTGCACACCCTGGCCGAGCTGGCGCTGCTGCGCGGCCGGCCGGCCGAGGCCGTGGCCCTGCTGCACGACTCGCTGGCGCTGCAGGCCCGCCACGGCGCGGTGCATGCCGATGCGCTGGCCGACATGGGCCTGGCGCAATACCGCGCCGGCGACCCGGCCGCCGCGCAGGCCAGCTTCGACCAGGCGGCCGCGCTGCTGCAGCCGCCGCGCCCGGGCACCGAGCACACGGTGCTGGCCTGTGCCCGTGCCTGGGTGGCGCTGGCCGAGGGCCGGCTCGACGAGGCGGCGGCGCAATGCCAGGCGGCCGAGCGCGGCCTGGCGCTGGGCGGCCAGCCGGCCGAGGCGATCACCATTGCGCTGCTGCGCGCGCGCATCGCGCTGGGCCGTGGCCAGGCCGCCGCCGCCGCCGCGTTGATCGCCCAGGCCGGCGCCCAGGCCCTGCGCCGCCGCGCACTGCCGGCGCAGCTGGCGGTGGCCGTGCACCTGGGTGAATGGCTGGCCGCGCAGGGCCGCCACGCCGCCGCCGGCGCGGTGCTCGAGCAGGCCCTGGCCCGGCCCGAGCTGGCCCATGAGCTGCGCCAGCGCGCACGCCGGCTGCGCGTGGCGCAGTGCGGCCCGGTCGCGCCCGCGGAGGCTGTGGCCGCCGCCAGCCGCGCTGATCCGGCGGCCGGGGCCGGCACGTCGGCCGCCGCGGCGCGCTTCGCGTTGCAACTGGCAGCCGCACTGGCGTTGCTGGATGCCCCGGACACCGCAGACGCCATGACCGGCGGGCCCGCCGCGCCGCACCCGGCCGGGCCGCGCTGAGCCTGCGCCGAAGCACTGCCGACCTGCGGCGGATCGCCCGCATGCCGGCCGTCCACCCCGGCGCCGATCCACGGGCCGCACCCGATGGCGCGGCATGCCGGCGGCCGCGACACTGCGCGGCGACCGGGCGGTGCAGTCTGCCGTCCGGCATGGTCGTTGGTGATGGGTCTGTCATGCCCTTGCTCTTTCCTGCATTCCTGGCCAGCGCCACGCTGGCCATCGCCAGTGCCTGCGGCTGGCTCGCCGCGCCCTGGCTGCTGTGGCTGGCCAAGCCGCTGACCACGCTGCTGGTGATCGTGCATGCCGCCGCGCGCGGCCGCGACGGCGGGCGCAGCGGCCAGGCCATGCGCCGCGCGGTGCTGGCCGGCCTGGTGCTGTCGCTGCTGGGCGATGTGGCGCTGCTGTGGCCGCGCGAGGGCTTTCTGCCCGGTCTGGTGGCCTTCTTGCTGGCGCACCTGGCCTACCTGGTGGCCTTCACGCGCGGCGGCATCGCGCTGGCGGTGCGGCGCGGCCCCTTCGTGCTGTATGCGCTGGTGGCCGCCGCCGTGCTGTGGCGCCTGTGGCCCGGCGTGCCGCAGGCGCTGCGCGGGCCGGTGATCGCCTATGTGCTGTGCCTGGCGGCCATGGCCGCGCAGGCGGCCGCGCGCTGGCTGGTGCTGGCCGAGGGCAGCACGGTGCAGGCGCGGCTGGCGCGGCGCGGCGCGCTGGGCGGTGCGCTGTTCCTGCTGTCGGACGCGCTGCTGGCCACCAACCGGTTTGCCGGTCCGCTGCCGCTGGCGCCGCTGTGGGTGCTGGCCAGCTACTGGGCCGCGCAGTGGCTGATTGCCAGCGCGCTGCCGCGGCAGCGCGGCTGAGACCCTGCCGCCGGGGCATCGAAGCGGCGGGGGATCAGGCGGCCACGGCCTGCAGGGCCGCCACCTCGTGGCAGGTCAGCTCGAATGGATTGCCGTCGGGATCCGAGAAGTACAGCGACCACGCCTCGCCATGATCGCTGAAGCCCACGGCCAGCCCGGGCTGGGCCGCCAGGTGGGCGCGCCAGGCCGGCCATTGCAGCGCGCCCAACGCCAGCGCCAGCGTGGCGCGGTTGGCCTGGGGTGGGCGCTCGAACAGCGCCAGGTGCACGCTGCCGGCCGCGTCGGCCAGCACCAGCGGCCCGCCGTCGCGTGCCCAGTGCGCCAGCGTGGCCACCGGGTGCAGGCCCAGCACGCGGCCATACCAGGCGGTGGCGGCGCTGCGGTCGGCCACGAAGACATGCAGGTGGTCGAAGCCGGCCAGCGGCGGCGCGCCGGCGGCCAGCACCGCGCGGGTGGCGGCCTGGGCCCACACCCCGGCGATGCCGCCCTGCGGCGCGGGCCAGCGCTGGCCCAGCTGCACGCAGGCATGCACCAGCTTGGCGGCATGGTCGTCGCGGCTGGCAATGGCCGCGGCGTGCAGCGCCGGCCAGCCCCAGGCGGTGGGCGGCGGCGGGTGATCGGCCGCATCGAAGCGCGTCAGCCGGCTGGCATGCAGTGCGGCACCGAGCGCCAGCGCGAACTCGCGCATGGCCTGGGTGCGTGCTTCAGGCCCGGCCAGCAGCGGCATCAGCACCGCCAGCGCGCGGCAGGCGGTCAGCGCATGCAGCACCGTGAAATTGCCGGTGGCGGCGTACAGCGCCGCCAGATGCCCGGACAGTGTGCGCAGCGTGGACGGATCCACCTGCAGCGAGGCCGCTGCCGCATCGAAGCCCGGCGCGGCCGCCACGGCTTGCAGGCGCAGCACGATGCGTGGCTGCGGCAGCGGGCCGTCGATGGCCACGGCCTGCAGTGCGGCCAGCCACCCGGGCAGCGCGCGGTCCATCGCCGGCCACGGCGCGCCGGGCGCGCGCAGCGGCAGCCAGGCCGCGGCCCAATAGGCCAGGCCGGCGGCCAGTTCGCCGTCGTGGCCGGCTTCCAGCGCATGCGCGGTGCGGATCAGGCCGTGGAAGGCGCCGGCGCCCGCACCGGGCATCAGCAGCGGCAGGGCCTGGGCCAGCGTGGCCTCGCGGCCCTGGCGCGCCAGCGCGGCGCTGAAGTGCGCGGCCAGCGGCTCGAAGGCCTCGGGCCGGCCGCGCAGCGCGGGCCAGTCGGGCAGCAGGGCCGGGGCCAGCATGGGGCCGCGGCGCGCCAGCCGCAGGGCATAGCCGGCGGCGTAGTCGCCCAGCCGCGCCGGCGTGGCACCCAGCTGCTGCAGCGCATGCAGCAGCATCGGCAGGTGGTTGGACAGGCCGTGGTCGTACTCCGGGGCGTGG
>CAYPDO010000186.1:1904-7924 GCA_964409495.1 uncultured Bordetella sp. | reverse complement strand
CGCATCGTCGGCGCGACGGATCCGGGCCATGCGGTGAACCCGCAGCAGATCGAGTCCCAGGTGGAAGGATCGTTCGTCTACGGCCTCAGCGCCGCGCTGTACGGCGCCTGCACGGTGAAGGATGGCCGCATCGCCCAGACCAACTTCGACAGCTACCCCTTGCTGGGCCTGGCCAGGATGCCCAAGGTGCAGACCATCGTGATGCCCTCGGGCGGCTTCTGGGGCGGTGTGGGCGAACCCACCATCGCGGTGGCGGCGCCGGCGGTGCTGAACGCCATCTTCGCGGCCACGGGCATCCGCATCCGCGATCTGCCGCTGTCCAAGCACAGCCTCAAGCGTGCCTGAGTGGCGCATGCCGGCCCGGCATTGGCCGCTGGCGATGGCCGCCCTGGCCTGGGCATTGCCGCTGGCAGCCCGGCCGCTGGGCGACCCTGTGCGCGGTGCCGCACTGGTGGCCAGCCGCAGCCAGGGCCTGTGCGTGCTGTGCCACGCCGTGCCCGGACAGCCCGAGGTGGCCAGCGGCAACATCGGCCCGCCGCTGCACGGCGTGGGCGCACGGCTCACGCCCGAGCAGCTGCGCCAGCGCCTGGAATCGCCCGAGCAGTTCAACCCCGACACCGTGATGCCGGCCTACACCCGCAGCCAGGGCCTGCGCCAGGTGGCCGCGGCGCGCCAGGGCCAGCCGCTGTTCAATGCGCAGCAACTGGCGGATGTGGTGGCCTACCTGGCCAGGCTGAAGTGACGGCCGCCCTGCCCCGCCGCCACCTGCTGGCCAGCGGCGCGCTGCTGGTGCTGGCCGTGCGGCCGGCGCGCGCGCAACTGCTGGAAGAGACGCTGCAGCGCGCCATCCAGAACTTTGCCGCCGGCCAGCCGGTGCGCGAAGGCCGTGTGCGGCTGGAGGTGGCCGAGCTGGTGGACAACGGCAACGCGGTGCCGGTGACCGTTGGCGTGGACGTGCCGCAGACCGCCGCCGCGCATGCCACCGAGATTGCACTGTTCAACGAAAAGAACCCCCAGCGCGACGTGATCCGCTGCCAGCTCACGCCCGCCAGTGGCCGCGCCGAGCTGAGCACGCGCATCCGCCTGGCCACCAGCCAGCGCCTGGTGGCCCTGGCGCGGCTGAACGACGGCAGCGTGTGGCAGCACACGGTGCAGGTGGTGGTCACACTGGCGGCGTGCATCGAAGGCGAGGGCTGACCCCATGGCCGCCCCGCGCACGCTGATCCACCTGCCACGGCCCGCGCCGCGTGGTGACGTGGTGCCGGTGCGCGTGACCATCGCCCATCCGATGGAGGTGGGCCTGCGCTGGCAGGGCGACGGCAACATGACGCCGCGCAACATCCTCACGCGCTTCGAGTGCCGGCTGGATGGCATGCTGGTGTTCGCTGCCGATCTGCACCAGGCCGTGGCCGCCAACCCCTACCTGGCCTTCTGGCTGCGCGCCGAGCGCAGCGGCATGCTGGAGCTGACCTGGACGGGCGACTACGGCTTCCGGCACCAGGAGCGCGTGCCCTTCGAGGTGTTGTGAGCGCCCGCACCGGGCTTCTGCTGCTGGCACTGGGGCTGGCGCTGCTGGGCACGGCGATGGCACAGCCCGCGGCACCTGACCCGCGCCGGCCGGGCAGCGCCGACATGAGCCCGGCGCTGCAGGCCCTGCAACGCGACGACACCCAGAACCCGGCCCAGCTGTGGGTGGCCGAGGGCCACAGCCTGTGGCAGCGTGCCGCCGCCAACGGCCGCCGCTGCACCGACTGCCATGCGCTGGGCGAAGGCCCGTCGCCGCGCCATGTGGCCGCCGCGGCCGCCCGCCACCCGGTGTGGGATGCCGCGCGCGGCAAGCCGATCACGCTGGCCGGCCGCATCGACCAATGCCGCGCACAGCACCTGCAGCTGCCCGCCCAGGGCCCCGAGGGCACCGAGGTGCTGGCGCTGGGTGCGCTGCTGGCGCAGCAGGCGCGCGGCCAGCCCTTGCATGCGCCCGATGCGCGCGACGCGTCCGCAATGGCGCCGTGGATCGCCCGCGGCGAGGCACTGCGGCGCACCCGCCTGGGCCAGCTGAACCTGGCCTGCATGCACTGCCACGACCAGCGCGCCGGCCAGCGCCTGGGTGGCGCGCCGATTCCGCAAGGCCATCCCACCGGCTATCCGCTGTACCGGCTTGAATGGCAGACGCTGGGCAGCCTGCAGCGCCGGATGAAGGGCTGCCTGGTGGGCGTGCGCGCCGAACCCTGGGCGCCCGCGGCCGACGAGTGGCTGGCGCTGGAGACCTATCTGGCCCGGCGCGCCGCAGGCATGGTGCATGAGGGTGCGGCGCTGCGGCCGTAACCTCACGCACCGCTGGCCCGTCCATCCAAGCCACACGCCGAACCGAACACCCAACCAGGCAACCAGCGCATCGATGCCTGGGCCAGCCAGGTCTTCGAGTTCTTCCCGCTTCGGCAAGCTGCATCGGCCAGCTGCTGCGCGAGGTCGGCCCCGGCCGCGTCGGTGGTCTTCGCACGCTCTGCGTGGGCGATTGCGCCGGGGATGCCGGTGATGCCAGGGCGCCAGCGCACGCGTCTTGTGCGCCGACATCGGGGCCGGACGACACCCCTGCGTCACAGGCGCGCGCTACCGTGCAAAGCGATCAAGGGGTCCCACCACCGGAGAGCGAACGCATGCGCATTGCCCTGATTGCAGACACACACCTGTCTGCGCGCTCGCCAGAGTGCATTGCCAACTGGCACGCGGCGAGGCGCGCTGTCAGCCGTCTCGCACCTGACATCACGGTCAACCTGGGCGACGTCACGCTGGACGGCCAGAGCCATCCCGAGGAGCTGGACCTGGCCCTGGGCTTGGTTCGCCAATGGCCTACGCCGATCCACTGCGTGCCGGGCAACCATGATGTTGGCGACGGCTCCGGCGAGCTGGCTTTTGACGCGTCGCTGCTGACGGCCTATGTGAACCGGTTTGGCCCCGATCACTGGGCCTTGCGTGCAGGTGACTGGCTGTTGATCGGCGTGAATGCCCAGCTGATGGGAAGTGACACGGCGCAGGAGCATGCGCAGTGGCAATGGATCGAATCGCAGGCGACCCTGGCCGGCCCCCTGGCCAACACGGTGCTCTTCTCGCACCGCCCGGTGTGGAGGCCGACGGCTTCAGAGGCAACGCGCAAGGGTCGCTATGTCAGCCAGGCCGTGCGCGACCGCCTGCTGCAAGGGCCACTGCGGCCAAGCCTGCGGATGGTGATCTCCGGGCACACCCACCAGTACCTCGATCTCAGCGATGACGGCGTGCGCCATGTCTGGGTGCCATCGTCGGCGTTTGTGCTGCCAGACCACATGCAGTCGCGAATCGGTGAAAAGGTCGTCGGCCTTGGCCTGCTCACACTGGAGTTCGGCACGGCAGCGTTTGACCTGTGGTGCACCGACGGCATGGTGCGCCATTCGGTGTCCGACCTTCGCGTGTTCCAGGAACTGGCTGCCAGGCGGGATGCGGCCGGGACGCACTGAGCGTCAAGGCCGGCCCATGCACCTTGGCTGCGCGCATCTGCCAGAGGCGCTGATGCCGTAAGACCCTGGCGCAACCGTTCCAGGTGTTCATGCGCCGGCAGTCGCTCGGCGACGGCTTGCCAGCGCGCATCCGCGGATGGGCGGCCGGCCAGTGCCTGGGTTCAGTGCCTGTCCACCGGCGTCGATCAGGCGCGGCGGCGCGCCAGCAGGCCCAGCACGCCCAGGCCGGCGACCAGCATGGCCAGGGTGCCGGCTTCGGGCACGGCGGTCACGTTGACCACCAGTTCCGGGCGCAGCGAGGCGGTGGCGAATTCGCGGGTATGGATGTCGATGCCGTTGGTGCCGGCCACGAACGGGATCAGCGCCCAGCCGTTGTTGGCCAGCGTGCCGGCCTGCATGGCCTGCAGCGAGCTGGTGACGTCGATCGCCAGCCAGCCGGTGGCCACGTTGGCGCTGCTGTTGTTGGCACCGAAGCTGGCCAGTGCGGCGCTGGCGGCGTCGCTGCCGTCGGCCTGGATGCCATTGGCCACGCTGTTCCAGGTGACGGTGGCCTCCTGCCACTGGATCAGCAGGTTGTGCACCGTGAAGCCGCTGCCCACGTCGAACACATTCAGGCGCAGCGTGGCCGAATCGATCTGGTGCGTGGGCAGGATCTGGCCGGCGTTGCTGCCGAACAGATTGTCAAAACGCACCAGGCCGTGGTTGGGCTTGGCGCCGGGGCTGCCGTCGTCGCCGTCCACGCTGATGAAGTCCACGCTGCCGAAGTTGCGGCCGCGCGAATCGCCGTTGGACGATTGCGCCGAGCCGGCCGCCGTCTCGTTGCTGCGGACCATGGTGTCGGCGGTGCCGGTGTAGCCGTTCACGCCTTCCTGGAAGCTCAGCGTGTCGGCGGCGGCAGGCAAGGCGGCCGCGGCGGCAATGGCGGCGGCGATCAGGGTCAGGGCTTTCATGGCAATTCCTCGGATCAGGTGTTGATGAGGCGGGCAGAAAAAGTGCCCCGGTGGGCGGGTGACCGACCGGGGCGGTGGGGCGCTTGCGGGCGTGCTCAGCGCCGGGCGTTGCGGCGGCTGGCGCGCTGGCTGCCGCGGCGCGCGGCGGCGATGAGGCCCAGGCCGCCGATCAGCAGTGCATAGGTGGAGGGCTCGGGCACGGCCGAGACGCTGAGCTTGCCGAACACGCCGTCGCGCTCTTCGTTCGGGCCGGCGGTGTAGTACAGGTGCGTGGCCTGTCCCAGGTGCACGCCGTTGCCGAAGGTCAGGCCCCAGATGCCGTCGATGCTGATGACCTGGCCGTCGGTGTCGCGCAGGTAGCCCAGCTCGGCGCCGGTCTGCACGTTGTAGGCCGCGATGGTGCCGTCGCCGAAGTTGGCCACCAGCAGCGCGCCGCTGAAATCGCCAAAGCCCTGCTCCGGCGCGATCGCCAGGCCCCAGGGGGCGTTCAGCGTGCTGTGGCTGCTGTAGTCCTGCAGCATCTGGCCGTCGCGGTCATAGGCCACCACGCGGCCGAAGCCGGGGCCGGGGATCTCTTCGGTGGGCTCGTCGATCTCGTAGCTGTTCTCGGCCCAGGCCACGTAGATGCGGCCGTCCGACAGTTGCTGCACATTGAACGGCATCCAGTTCGGGCCCAGATCGGCCGGGCGCTGGAACATGCCGGGCGCGGTGATCTCGTTCCACTGGTTGTCGAACACCATCACGTTGCCGTTGGCGAAGTCGGCCGCATACAGGCGGTTGTCGGCCACCTTGTTGCCATGGGCGTCGAGGGTCCAGCGGTCGGTGGTCATGGCCACGCCGTTGAAGCCGGGGGTGGCGCGCCAGCCGGGGTTCCAGGCGGCATCGGCCGGGGTCAGCAGCGAGTAGTCCTTCACCACCACGGCTTCAAGCATGCCGGGGTCGGTCTTGGTGCGCCAGGCGTTGATGGTGCCGTCCTGCGTGACGAAGACGAACTTGGCCGAGCCGCTGTCGATGCCGTAGGGGCTGCCATTGCTGTAGTGGATGGCCGGGCCGCTGACGTGAAACTCGGTGGGCTGGCCGGCGTAGTCGCTGGCTGCGTTGTAGACCTGGCCGGTCACCTGGGCGATCTGGTCGCTGCTGCCGTCGCTGCCACTCAGCGGCAGCTTGTCGCGCGCCGAGGTGACGATGGGCACCACCTTCAGGCCGTCCTGGTACAGCGGCAGGCCGGGCACGTCGCCGATGTAGGTGGTGGTGGTGCCGGTGCCGGCATTGCTGGTCCAGAAGTGGCCACCGGCGCCGGGCGGGCGCAGCGCGATGCCCCAGGGGTTGACCAGATAGGGATCCACCATGGCGGTGGGCTGGTACTTGGGGTCGTTGGCCACCAGAACGCTCAGGTCATAGGCGTTGCGGGCCGCAACCGGGGAAGAGAAGGCAAGGGCCAGGGCCGAGCTCAACAGACTCAGGCGCGCCAGGGTCAGGGTGGACATGGTCGTCATCCAGGGTGTGTGGGTGCTGGCTGGCCGGGGGCCCTGTGGACTGGCCGACAGGGCGTGGGCGCTGGCTGGGCACGAATGGGACA
>CAYPDO010000186.1:0-1804 GCA_964409495.1 uncultured Bordetella sp. | reverse complement strand
AGCCCAGGGCAGCCAGACCACCGATCAGCATCGCGTAGGTGCCCGGCTCAGGCACGGCGCTGATCTGCACCAGCAGGTCGTTGCCGCTGCCGGGGTGCTGCACGTTCACATAGGCCACGTTGGGGTTGAACTTGTCGAAGTACAGGCCGGTGGGCTCGGCACCCGACACGCGCAGCGTGGCCCACACCGACACATCTTCGGCCACGCCGTCGTTGTTGGCGTCGGTGGCCTTCCAGATGTTGGCGTTGTGGGTGCCGTTGCTGTCGCCATCGTCCTCGATGACGTACAGGTTGCCTTCGGCGTCGAGGGCCAGGTTGTCGGCGTTGTTGAAGATGCTGCCCACGGCGGCGCCGGTGGCGGCGTTGATCGTGGTGCGGTCGGCAAACACCTTGACTTCGTTGCTGCTCAGGTTGATGGCGTAGACGTTGTCGGTGGTGGTGGCGGCGAAGAACAGGATCTGGCTGCCGTCGGCCAGGGTCTTGATCTGCAGGTCTTCGGGGCGCTGGTAGTCGGTGCCCTTGTAGGCGGCCAGATTGGTGGTGGCGCGGCCGTCCACGATGCCGGCGCCGGCACCGGTGGCTTCCACATAGCCCGGCAGGCCGGCGCCCGAGGCGTCGGTGAAGGCCACCCAGCTGAACGAGCCCACGGCATTGGCGGTGTTGCCGTCGCCCACGCGCAGCACCGAGGTCTGGCCGGCGGCGAAGTAGTCGTCACCGTTGGCGGCGTTGGGGTTGGCCGAGGTGTACTTGTAGATCGAGCCGCCGTTCAGCTCGTCGATGAAGTACATCGCGTTCTGCTTGTCCCAGGCAATGCCTTCGTGCGAGACGCGCGGGATCACGTTGCGGGCGATGAAGGTGCCGCCGTTCTGGCCAGCGCTGACCGGGTTGGTCACTTCGAACACGCGGCCGCGGTTGCTGCCGGTGCCCCACGACTCTTCGGCCGTGAGGTAGGTGCCCCAGGGGGTCCAGTACGAGGCGTCCAGGGCCACCGAGCTGGCGCGGCCGGATTCGACGATGGTCACGGTCTGGCCGGTCCACAGGTCGGTGCGCTGCACGCCGCCGGCATTGGTCTCGTACGGGGCGAACAGGTAGCGGCCGGCGTTGGGGCCGGTCTCGTTGGCGGTGATCATGTCCCAGTTGCCACTGTTGCTCTGGCCGGCGGCCAGCTGGGCGTTGCGGCTGGCGATCACCTTCTGGGTGAACTCCACCGGGATCAGGAAGGGGCTCACCATCTCGTTGGCCACCGACACCACCGGCGCCGTGGCGGCCACCGGGGTGAAGGTGTCGAGGTTGGTGGTGGCAGCCTGGGCACCAAGGGCCAGCAGGCCCAGGGCCAGGGCGATGGGCGAACGCTTGAACATGGGAAAGTCCCTCCGAGGAATGAATAAAAGGCGAACCGGTCACACACCATGTGTGAACTTTTGTGAGCTTGCGTGCTCGCGGTGTCGCGTTGCTGACCGGGTGCCGGCCTCGCCATGGTCCGAACAGCACATGCCCGGGGCCGTATGGCCCGCATCCAGGCCCGGGTGTTGACGAAAAACAAGCGACAGCGGCCCGTGAAGATGGGAAGCTGGGGGCGTGCTCAGGCCACGCCGCCGCCCTGGGGCGGCGGCGCCGGCGGGCGGCAGCGCAGGTTCAGACCGCGGCGGCGCGGAAGGCGCGGTCCAGCGCCTCGATCCAGCCATCGCGCTGCGCGGCCGGCGCGAAGCTGGCCTCGAAGCTGTTGCGCAGCAGCTGGTAGGCCTCGCGCACGCCCAGCTGCGGCAGGGCCTCGAAGCTGGCCAGCAGGTTGGTGTTGAGGTAGC
>CAYPDO010000185.1:3592-7960 GCA_964409495.1 uncultured Bordetella sp. | reverse complement strand
AGCGGCCCGGGCACGGTGTGGCTGCAGAGCCTGCCGTTCAGCCGCCTGGCCAGCCGCGTGTTCGCCGCGGCGCCGCAGCGCGGCGGCAGTCGCGAAGAAGGCTCGGTGCTGGGCGGCCTGGCCGGCGGCAGCCTGATCGGCGGCATTCTGGGCGGCGGCGACGACGAGTAAGCCCCGCCGGCCCGCCCGCCGTGGCCGCCGGGATGGCTGGCCACGGCGGCCATGCTGCGACCGATCGCACGCTTCGCGCCACCCGCCCGGCGCAAGCGGTGACGCGCCTGCGTTGGCGCAAACCCGGCCGTGCAGCGGACATGCCGCCGCCGCCTACACTCACGGGTTGCCCGCCACCGACGGCGTGCCGGCCACTGCCATTCTGCGCAGGGCTGTGGCGCGCTGACCTGCTCGTGAATCCAGCTGTCCCGTACCGCCTGCCGCGCCGCCGCGTGCTGTCCCTTGCGCTCACCCCCTGCGTGGGCGCGCTGACCGGGCTGCCCGCATCGGCCGGGGCCAACCCCCAGGCCGCCGCGCCTGCTGCTGCTGCTGCGCGTGCGCGGGTGGCTGGTGCACCGATCTTCGTGCTGAACTCGCTGGACGCCACCATCAGCGTCATCGAGCCAGGCAGCTACACCGAGCGCAAGCGCATCCCCACCGGCAAGGAGCCGCACCACCTCTACCTCGCGCCCGACGAGAAGAGCCTGCTGGTGGCCAATGCGCTGTCGAACTCGCTCACGCTGGTCGACCCGCTGACCGCCGAGGTGCAGCGCACCATCACCGACATCGTCGATCCCTACCAGCTGCGCTTCTCGCCGGACATGAAGTGGTTCGTCACCGCGGCCAACCGGCTCGACCATGTGGACCTGTACCGCTGGGAGCCGGCCGATGCCGCGCAGCCGTTGAAGCTGGCCAGGCGCATCTCCGCACCCAGGACCCCAAGCCATCTGTCCATCGACCGCCGCAGCACGGTGGTGTATTGCTCGCTGCAGGACAGCGACGAGCTGATCGCCATCGACCTGGCCACGCAGGCCGTGCGCTGGAAGGTCAAGACCGGCAAGATGCCGGCCGACGTGTACCTGTCGCCCGACGACAAGCGCCTGTTCGTGGGCCTCACCGGCGACCGCTTTGTCGAGGTGTACGACGTGAGCGCCGGCGCGGCGCGGCTGGTGCAGCGCCTGGCCACCGGCGAGGGCGCGCATGCCTTCCGCGCACGCGGCGATGGCCGCCAGCTGTTCGTCAGCAACCGTGTCGCCAACACGGTGAGCCTGATCGACGTGCAGGCCCTCACGGTGCTGGCCGAACTGCCCGGCCCCAGTGGCCCCGACTGCATGGAACTGCTGGCCGATGGCCGCACGCTGCTGCTGAGCTCGCGCTGGGCGGGCAAGATGAGCGTCATCGACGTCGACAAGCGCCAGCTGCTGCGGCAGGTGAAGGTGGGGCGCTCGCCACATGGCATCTGGACGCTGAACCATGCGCCAAGGGGGTAGCGGGGCGCCCCCCGAAGCGGCTGCGCCGCCTCCCCCGACGCCTGGTCTCGGGGGCGCCGCCAATGGCCTGGCGCAGCCAGCGCCACGGCGGCCGCTGGCTTGGGGCGGTGGGTTGCGGGGTGTTTGCGCTGCGGTGGCGATGCTGGCCGCTGGAACTGCTGCCGCGACAGGCGCAGCAGCCGCCTCACCCTGCACCCAGCCCGTCTACCTGACCTTCGACACCGGCCACATGGGCGTGGCCGAGCTGGTGGCCGGGGTGCTGCAGCGCCAGCAGGTCAAGGCCACGTTCTTCCTGGCCAACGAGCGCACGCTCACCGGTGGCTGGAGCCTGGACGACACCTGGGCGCCGTGGTGGCGCGCACGTGCCGCCGAGGGCCATGCCTTCGGCAGCCACACCTGGCACCACCACAGCTGGCTGGCCGATCACGCCGCGGGCGGCGACCGCGGCTTCGACACGCGGCCGTCGATGGGGCCGCAGGCCGGCCAGCGTGTCAGCCTCACGCCGGCGGCCTACTGCGCCGAGCTGAAGCGTCCGGCCGAGCGTTTTCTGCAAATGACCGGCCAGGCCATGCTGCCGCTGTTCCGCGCGCCGGGCGGCAAGACCTCGCCGGCCCTGCTGGCGGCCGGCCGCGCCTGCGGCTATGCCCATGTGGGCTGGGCCGCGGCCGGCTTCCTGGGTGACGAACTGCCCAGCGAGCGCTACCCCAATGCCCAGCTGCTGCAGCGTGCGCTGCACGGCATCCGCAGCGGCGACATCCTGGTGGCCCACCTGGGCATCTGGTCGCGCCGCGACCCCTGGGCGCCCGCGGTGCTGGAGCCGCTCATCGAGGGCCTGAAGGCGCGTGGCCTGTGCTTTGCCACGTTGCGCGAGCATCCGCAGTACGCCAAGGCGCTGGCGACGACAGGACGTTGAGATGGGCTGGCTGGGCGACGGTTTCGATGCGCTGCAGGGCTGGCTGTTCGAGCAGGCGGTGCAGCCGCTGATGTTCGCGCTGGGCCTGGGCAACCTGCTGGCCGACGGGTTTCGCGCCACGGCCTGGCTGTTGCTGGGGCTGCTGCAGATTGCCGTGATGCTGCTGGTCTTGCGCACGCTGGAGCGCTGGCGGCCGGTGGAGGCGGTGACCGACCGCGCCGCGGTGCGCACCGACATCGTCTACACGCTGATCCACCGCCTCGGTGTGGTGCGCGTGGCACTGTTTTTCAGCATCGATCCGCTGTGGGACTGGCTGCGCGGCCAGGCCGGCCTGCATGGCATCGCCGGCGTCGAGCTCGACCGCCTGTGGCCCGGCATCACCGACCGGCCGCTGGTGAGCTTCATGCTGTACCTGCTGCTGTTCGACTTCGTCGACTACCTGTACCACCGCAGCCAGCATGCGGTGCACTGGTGGTGGCAGCTGCACGCGGTGCACCACAGCCAGCGGCAGATGACGATGTGGAGCGACAACCGCAACCACCTGCTCGACGACCTGCTGCGCGATGGCGTGTTCGTGCTGCTGGCCTTTGCGCTGGGCGTGCCGCCGGGGCAGTTCATCGCGCTGGTGGCGGTGACGCAGCTGGTGGAAAGCCTGTCGCATGCCAATGTGCGCCTGAGCTTCGGCCCGCTGCTGGGCCGGCTGGTGGTGGGGCCGGATTACCACCGCCGCCACCATGCCATCGGCCTGGGCCATGAATCGGCCGGCGCCGGCACCCTGGGCGGCTGCAACTTCGCCGTGCTGTTCCCGCTGTGGGACATGCTGCTGGGCACCGCGCGCTTCGACGTTGCGCCGCAGCCCACCGGCATCCGCGACCAGCTGGAGGGCCGCGACTATGGCCACGGCTTCTGGGCGCAGCAGTGGCTGGGGCTGGGGCGCCTGATCGGGCGTGACTGAAGCCTGCCGATAGCACGAGCGCGGGCTGTTTTGCGGGGAACCGGCCCCCCCAGCTTGATGGTTGGGCCCCAAGACATGCGCAAGTGCTTGTCGCTGCTGGATCTTTTCCGCGTCTTCATCACGCTGCAACATGAGTGTGCGGGATTCTCCCCGCTGATGCGGGTGCCATCCTTGCTTAGCCTCCGGCCTCCCTTGCACGCGAACAGCGCGCGGACGGTCAGGCAGGCCCAGCGCGGGCATGTCCGGTGCAGGGGGTGATAACGCTTCACGAGAGCGTCTTCACGGTTCCAATCCCTTCCACTGCACAAACGGAGTTCTGTCATGAAGTTCAAGCCGATGTCCCATGTCGCTGCGGCCGCCGCGCTGCTGTTGGGCTGCGCACTGCCGGCGACGGCGCAAAGCCTGGCCAGCCAGCTGGCCGCCACCGGGGCGGCCCACACGGCCTTGGTGCTGTCCGGCAACGGCAGCTACGTGGCGTCGCGCCTGGTCGATGCCAACGTACCCAGTTCACCGTTCAGCGGCGTGGTCAGCGTGCGCACCGTGTTCGATGCCGGCACCTCGGCCGCGGCCGCCTACATCTGCTCCGGCGCCCTGATCTCGCCCTGGCATGTGGTCACCGCGGCGCACTGCGTGGACAAGTTCGACGACGGCAAGGGCATGAACCTGACCGGCGGCGTGGACACGCTGGCGGTCAACTTCAACTTCAACAACCCGACCAACGACCTGGCCGGCACGACGCGCATCGCCGCCCAGACCTATCGCATGAACGAAGCGTACGACGGCTTCGACAACTGCGCCGACGGTTCCTCGGGATGCGTCAATGACGACCTGGCCATCATCACCCTGGCCGAGAAGGCCCCGGTCGCCGCGCGCATCTACAGCGTCTACACCGGCGCGCCGCAGGAGGGCGAGATCATCACGATGGTCGGCTATGGCACCTCGGGCACGGGCCAGGTGGGCCATGTGGGCGGCACGGCCAACTACTACGTCAAGAAGGTGGCCTACAACACCGCCGACCT
>CAYPDO010000185.1:0-3492 GCA_964409495.1 uncultured Bordetella sp. | reverse complement strand
TGGCCCGACCAGGTGTCGGGCACCTACGGCACCTACTTCGGCGGCATGGTGATGTCGGCCTACACCGACTTCATCGAGACCAGCACGCTGGGCATGGCCCAGATGGTGCCCGAGCCTGAGACCTACGCGCTGATGCTCGCCGGCCTGGGCGTGGTGGGCATGCTGGCACGCCGCCGCCGCGCGCGCTGAGCCGTCACAAGGGGCAGGCCCCGCCAGATGGCTGGGGCCCGCCGCAGGGCGGTGGCCTCAGGGCTGGCCGTCGATCACCGCCCGCACCAGGCGCGCGCCCGGCGTGGCCAGGCTTGGCAGGCGGTCGATGCGCCCCAGTTCCACCGCCTCGAGCACCCACTCGTGGATGCCGCCGACGATGGCCACGGCCTGCTCGCCGCCCAGCGCGGGCCCGGCCACGGCGACGATGAAGTCGGCAAAGCGCTGGGTGCTGCGCCGGCGCGCGGCCAGGCCTGCCGGGCCGAGGGCCATGATGTCGACGAACAACGTGGCCAGCAGCGCCGGGTTGCCGGCCAGGTGGCCCAGGTAGGCGCGCAGCGCCTGCTCCACCTGGGTGTGCCAGTCGCGGCGCGCATCGATGGCGTCGCGCAGCACGCGCAGCGAGTTCAGGCTGGCCGCTTCATACAGCGCGATGAAGCAGCCGGCCTTGTCGCTGAAGTGCTCGTAGAAGCTGCGCTTGGACACCCGCGCCTCGGCCGCCAGATCGGCGATCGTGACGGCGGCATAGCCCTTGGCGGCCACGCTGCGCGCCATGGCGTCCAGCAGGCGGTGGCGGTGGTCTGAAATCACGTCGGACATCGCGCGGCATGATGCCATGCACCCCGATGGGGAATGCTTCACGCCAGGCTGGGGAACACCCGAGGCCGGCCGTTGGTACTGCCAGGTACCATTGCGCCTTCTGACGCCGCCGGAGCCCTGGCCATGACCGATCTCCCCGTTCGCCGCCTGCTGGTGGATCTGGAGACGCCGTTCGACCGCCACTGGAACGGTGGCGACGCGTTTCGCACCGCGTTCTTCAATGCGCTGTCGATGAGCTTTCCGTTCGGCGAGCAGTTCTTCATCGACTCGGTGCGCGCCGGACTGAACGCGCTGCCGGCTGCGCAGCGCGCGCCCTTCGAGGCCGAGGTGCGCGGCTTCATCGGCCAGGAGGCCACGCACCGGCGGCTGCACGGGCTGTACAACGCCCAGCTGGAGCGCCAGGGCCTGAAGAACCACTGGGAGCCGCGTTCACGTCGGCGCCTGCGTGCGCTGGAAGGCAAGGACGTGCGCCTGCACCTGGCTGTCACCGCGGCGGCCGAGCACTTCACCGCCATCCTGTCCGAGTACCTGCTGGCGCATCACACGCCGCTCGACGGTGCCGATGCACGCCTGGCGCTGCTGTGGCGCTGGCATGCCAGCGAGGAGAGCGAGCACCGCAGCACGGCCTTCGACCTCTACCGTGCGCTGGGTGGCAACGAGGCCTGGCGGCTGCGCATCTTCCGCGTGGTGTCGTTCAACTTCGTCTGCGACGCGCTGCGCCAGACCGTCAACAACCTGTGGCACGACGGCAGCTGGCGGCGCGCCAGCACCTGGGCCAGCGGCTGGCGCTTCCTGTTCGGCCAGGGCGGCCTGGTGCGCGAGATGCGTGGGCCCTGGCGCGAGTACCTGCGTGCCGATTTCCACCCGGCCGCGCAGGGCGGCCAGGCCGGCACCGACTGGCTGCGCGACAACGCCGCAGCCTTCTCGCTGGTGGGCCGGCCGGCGCCCTCCACGGCCGCCACGGCCTCCTGAAGGCGCCGGGCGGCAAGGCGCCGCCCGCCGCCGCTCAGCGGCGCTGCGTGGCCGCGGGCCGGCTGCGGTAGAACTGGATGGGCACCGCGGCGGCGGCCTGCAGTTGTGCCGCGGCTTCGCGCAGCACATGCGGCTGCATGCGGCCCACCACATGCATCTCGCAGGGCTTGCAGTCAAAGCGCAGTTCCAGCATGTCGCTGCCGTGCTTGAGCACCAGCGGCTCGGCGCGGATGGTGCCCTGCACGCCGGTCACGCCCTTGGCCTGCTTGGGGCACAGGCTCAGCGAGAAGCGTACGCAGTGCTTGGTGATCATCAGGCTGGCCTCGCCCAGCACCTCATGGCTCTCGTAGGCCGACTCGATCACCTGCACGCCATGGCGGGCGTAGAAGTCGCGCGCCTTGTGGTTGTAGACATTGGCCAGGTAGCTGATCGCGTCCTCAGGGTAGGGCGCGGGCGGCTGAACCGGCACGGCGCGCGGCAGCGGCTGCCAGGCGGCGCTGCGTGCGGCCTCCAGCGCCGCCACGGCCTCGCGGCGCAACTGGTTGAGCGCGCCCACCGGCACGAACCAGGCCTGGCTGAGCGCCAGTTCGATCTGGCCTGCGGCAAAGATCGTGGTGCCCAGCTTGCCGATGGCCTCGCGCAGCGTGGCCTCGGCACGGGCGGCGTCGCGCGCCGGCTGCAGTGCGGTGGCCAACTCGGCCTGGCCGATGTGGCCGTCGGCATCGGTCAGGGTCAGCAGCAGACCCTCGGGCGTCTCGTCCAGGCGCAGGTCGACCGCGATGCGGCGCTCGGCGGTCCTGCTGTCGAGCGTGCGGTCCCAGGCCATCTCGCGGTTGCGATACAGCGTGGTGCCGCGCTTCAGGTCCTTCAGCTCGGCCACCGGCTCGTTGGGCATCACGCGCCAGCGTCGCGCGCTGGCGGCATCGCCATCCAGCGGGCGCGCGGTGTTGGCCTGCACGCCGTTGAGCTCGCCCTGCAGGTCCCACCAGGTCAGGCCGTCGCCGTTGGACAGCGCACCCACGCCCTCGGCCAGCAGCACGTCCACATGCTCGGGGCCGGTGGCCAGCACCTCGCCCAGCGGCAGGCCGGCGTATTTGGGTGTGTCGAAGGCGCCGATGTTGTCCTTGCGGCCGGTGACGAAGTAGTCGGTGGTGCCGCGGTTGAAGTTGCGCTCGGGCTCGGGCGTGAAGAACAGCGTGGTGCGGCCGCTGGAGGCGGCACGCAGGCCGCGGCCGTCACGCGCGGCCTGCCCGTCGAGCACTGCATCGAGCAGGCGGCGGTAGTGGGCGGTGACGTTCTTGACGTAGCCCAGGTCCTTGTAGCGGCCCTCGATCTTGAAGCTGCGGATGCCGGCGGCCACCAGCGCTTGCAGGTTGGCGCTCTGGTCGTTGTCCTTCAGGCTCAGCACATGCTTGTCGTGCGCGATGATGTGGCCGGCCGCGTCGGTCACGGTATAGGGCTGGCGGCATTCCTGGCTGCAGCTGCCGCGGTTGGCGCTGCGGCCGGTGAGCGCATGGCTGATGAAGCACAGGCCCGAATAGGCCACGCACAGCGCGCCGTGCACGAAGAACTCCAGCACCGCGTGCTGCACCTGGGCGCGGATGGCCTGGATCTGCGCCAGCGTGAGCTCGCGCGCCAGCACCATCTGGCTGAAGCCGGCGTCCTGCAGGAAGCGCGCCTTCTCGGGCGTGCGGATGTCGGTCTGCGTGCTGG
>CAYPDO010000184.1:0-7982 GCA_964409495.1 uncultured Bordetella sp. | reverse complement strand
ATTATCGGCGGGGCCTGCCTCCGTCCCGCCGGGCCGCCCCAAGGGACTGAGCCCCCCCTCGGGGGGCGGGAGCGCAGCGACGTTGGGGGCAGGTTCAGCCCAGCGCGGCCTCGATGTCACCGGCCAGCTTTTCCGGCGCGTCCTGCGGCGCATAGCGGCGGATCACGCGGCCATCGCGACCGACCAGG
Source organism: uncultured Bordetella sp. (assembly GCA_964409495.1). Taxonomy (GTDB): domain Bacteria; phylum Pseudomonadota; class Gammaproteobacteria; order Burkholderiales; family Burkholderiaceae_C; genus Pseudaquabacterium. Next base: position 7,794 of record CAYPDO010000184.1, on the reverse strand, counting down.
AACTTGGTGAAGTTCCACTTGATCGCCTTGCTGCCCAGCAGGCCCGGCGCCTCGGTCTTGAGCCACTGGTACAGCGGATGGGCGGCGTCGCCGTTGACCTCCACCTTGGCCATCATCGGAAAGCTCACGCCGTAGTTCAGCTGGCAGAACGACGCGATCTCGTCGTTGCTGCCGGGGTCTTGCCGGCCGAACTCGTTGCTGGGAAAGCCGATGATCACCAGGCCGCGTTCACGGTACTGCTGCCACAGCGCCTCCAGGCCCGTGAACTGCGGCGTGAAGCCACACTGGCTGGCGGTGTTGACCACCAGCACCACCTTGCCGGCCAGTGTGTCGAGCTTCAGCGTCCGCCCGGTGATGTCGAGGGCGGTGAAATCGGCAATCGTCGGTGTGGCGCTCACGGGAAACTCCTGCGGTCACGGCCAGGCCGGCTGCGGGGCCCGGCCGGCGGAAGACGGGCCTGCGTCGCGGCGGTCCGGCGCCATTGCCCATGGGGATGCCTGGCAAGAGAAGCACGGTTCGGTGCTGCAGTTGACAGTGTGCAGGCCATGTTATCCCTAGTTCAATCGGTGACCCGCATTGACGGCCCGGCATCCTGCCGCCCACGATGCCTGCAATCACACCAGGGAAGGTCTCACCGTGTCATCGCCCGTTCGCATTGCCGTCCTCGGATTCAGTGAATTCGAGCGCAGTGCGCTGGTGTCGTATTTCCAGCTCACCGCTCAACGCCATCCCAGCTACACCCATGTGCTGGCCATCGACGACGCCGATCTGGTGGTGGTCGATGCCGAGCAGCCGGGCACGCTGGCCCTGCTGCAGGAACTCGACCGCACCGCCGATGCGGTGTTCGTCGGCGCGCATGGCTCGGGCGATGCCGCCGGCTGGATGATGCGGCCCATCAACCCGGCCCATGTGCTGCGCGAGCTCGATGCGCTGCTGGTGCGCCGCCACGGCCACCAGGACGATGGCAGTTCGGGCTTCGCCTCCACGGTGTCGTCGGGCTTTGCCGGCACGGTGCCCAACGCGCTGGGCGGCGCCGCGGGCCGCGGCCCGCAGCCCGCGGCCGGTGGGCGCAGCAGCCGGCCAGGCCTGCTGGGCGGCAGCGCCTCGCCCACGCTGCCCACTGGCCTGTTCGGAGATCCGCTCGCGCCGGGGCCGATGCGCACCATCGGCTCCACCGCCGCGCTCATGGCCCCCCCGCCGCCGCACGGCGGACGCCGCGCCGATGACCGCGCGGCCGGCCTGGATGCCGCCAGCGCCACGCAGCAACAGGCCAGCGAGGCCCGGCGCCGCCGCCGCGAAGCCGCATTGCGGCCCGATGTGCTGCGCCGCGCGCTGCTGGTGGACGACAGCGAGGTGGCGCTGCACTTCCTGCGCCGCGAGCTTGAGCCCTACGGCCTGGTGGTGGATGCCGCCCGCGACAGCGAGCGTGCGCTGGATCTGCTCACCCACCAGCCCTACGGCCTGGTGTTCCTCGACATCGACCTGGGCCCGCAAAGCCGCACCGATGGCCTCACGCTGTGCCATCGCATCCGCCACCAGCTGGTGCACCCGGGCGGGCGGGCGCCGGTGGTGGTGATGGTCTCGGCCTTCCACGAGGCGGTTGATCAGGTGCGCGGCACGCTGGCCGGCGCCGAGGCCTTCCTGGCCAAGCCGTTGGACTTTGCCGCGCTCGACCGGCTGATGCGCCGCCATGGCTTCAACCGCCAGGCGCCGGCTGAAACCACCATCACCCAGCCGATGGCCCGGCCGCGCGCCTGACCGGCAACGCAACGGGGCCCGGGGCGCCCCGGCACGCGCTCAATCGCGCTGCCATGCCGCCAGCAGCGCGGCGCCCACGATCAGCACCGCGCCCGCGGCGGTGCGCAGGCCCAGCGTGCCGGCGCCCAGCGCCAGCGACGACAGGCTGGCAAACACCACCTCGCTGACCATCACCACCGAGGTGGTGTTGGCCGGCAGGCGTGCAGCGCCATACTGCAACGACAGGTTGGCCAGCAGAAACCACGCGGCCAGCGCCGCCGCAGCCAGCAGCCAGCCGGCCGCCACCGGGGGCGGTGGCGCGATCTGCCCGCCATGGGTGAGCACCAGGGCCAGCGCGCCGGCCACGATGGCGCCGCCGGCAAACATCGCCAGCGCGCGGGCCGACTCGCTGCGGTGTGCCTCGCGGCGCAGCATCACATTGTTCAGCGCGAAGCTGAAGCCGCCCAGCAGCGACAGCACATCGGGCAGGCCCAGGCCGGCATCCAATGCCGCCGCGCCGTCGGCCGGCCACAGCACGATGCCGGCGCCGGCCAGGGCCAGTGCCACGCGCAGCGCGCCGCGCACGCTGATGCGCTCACCCAGCAGCAGGTGCGAGAGCAGCGCCGTCCACAGCGGCATCAGGTAGAACAGCAGCACCACGCGCACCACGTCGCCGATGCTCACCGCCCAGTTGAAGCACGCATTGGTGGTGCCGGCGCCAGCCACCAGCACCCACAGCACCGGCGTGCGCAGCAGTTCCATCAGCGCGCCGGGCCGGCGCAGCACCAGGATGCAGCTGGCCGTGCCAAAGGCGATCACCGTGAGCCACAGCGCATGCAGGCCCAGCCCGGCCATGGCCCGGAACGGCCACCAGCTCACCCCCCAGGTGAAGGCATTGAACAGCAGCGCCAGCACGGCCGGCGCGCGTGGTGACCGCAGCGCGCTCACAGCCCGCCGGCGCCGGGCCGCCCCAAGGCGGCGGGCCAACCCGCCCGGCGGGTGGCGACGCGTAACCGCGGCGCCGGGTGCCCCATCATGCTCAATGCTTGTCGGACCGCGCGATGGCCAGCAGACGCTCGACCTCGTCGCGGTGCTCCACCAGGTTGCGCTGGTGCCACTGGCGGATCACCACCATGGTGCCCGCCACCACGGCGCCCAGCGCCGCGATGGCGATGAAGGCCGAGAAGCCCAGCTTGGTCAGACCGGTGTAGAACGCGCCGATGGCCAGGATGCAGGCCTGCTCGTTGAAGTTCTGCACCGCGATCGAGCGGCCGGCGCCCATCAGGTTGTGGCCGCGGTGCTGCAGCAGCGCGTTCATCGGCACCACCAGGTAGCCACCCGCAGCGCCCAGCAGCAGCAGGAAGGGCACGGCCACCCAGATGTCGCGGATGCCGTTCAGGCCGATGGTCAGCAGGCCCATGGCGATGCCCAGCGGGATCACACCGGTGGCCTTGTCCAGGCGCATGCGCGCCGAGGCCCACACCGCGCCCACGGCCACCCCCACCGACACCACACCGGCCAGGTTGGACGCCTGCGTGGTGGTGTAGCCCAGCGCCGCCGCGGCCCACGGGAACACGATGATGCGCAGGTTGCCGCCAAAGCCCCAGAACACCGTGGTGGTGGCCAGCGAGATCTGGCCCAGCTTGTCGCGCCAAAGGCGGGCGTTGCAGTCGGTGAAGTCGCGCAGCAGGGCCAGCGGGTTGCTTTCCAGCGGCTGCAGCTGCGCCTCGGTGCGCGGGATGTAGAGGTTGAACACCGCGGCGATGATGTACACCGCCACCATCGCGGTGATGGCCGCCTCGGGTGCGCTGTCGATGCCGGTGTCGAACATCGGCAGGTCCAGGCCCAGCAGCATCGGCGCCAGCCTCGGCCCCACCAGCTGGCCGCCCAGCACGATGCCCAGGATCACCGAGGCGATGGTCAGGCCCTCGATCCAGCCATTGGCCTTGACCAGCTGCGAGGGCGGCAGCAGCTCGGTGAGGATGCCGTACTTGGCCGGCGAGTACGCCGCCGCACCCAGGCCCACCACGGCATAGGCCAGCAGCGGGTGGCCGCCAAACAGCATCATCAGGCAGCCGACCACCTTGATCGAGTTGCTGACGAACATCACGCGGCCCTTGGGCACGGCGTCGGCAAAGGCGCCAACGAAGGGCGCCAGCACCACGTAGAACAGCGCGAACATCGGCGTCAGCGCCGGGATCTGCCAGGCCGGTGCCTGGGATTGGCGCAGCAGCTCGATGGCGGCAACCAGCAGCGCGTTGTCAGCCAGCGAGCTGAAGAACTGCGCCGACATGATGGTGTAGAAGCCTTTTTTCATCCGCCGCGCGGGGCGCACCCCAACCGTCCTTCGCCAACCGGCAGACCGCTGCCGCCCAACACCATCTTCACCATCGTGCCCGGCGCCACCATCACGCGGCGGATCGATCCGCCGGCCGGCCCGCCGAGTGCGGCGCGGTTATAGCACGCGGGCCCGGCGCCCGACCCGCGCTGGCACCCATGTGGTGCCAGCGCGGCTGGCAGAATCGGCGGCTTCGCCGCCGCCGTAGATGCCGCCTGTGCCCCGTCCGATCGAAGCCCTGATCCACCGCGACGCGCTGGCGCACAACCTGGGCCGGGTGCGCGCGCTGGCGCCCGACGCCCGCGTCTGGGCGGTGGTCAAGGCCGATGCCTACGGCCATGGCATCGAGCGGGTGTTCGACGCGCTGCGCGCCGCCGACGGCTTTGCGCTGCTGGACCTGGCCGAGGCCGAACGCCTGCGTGCGCTCGACTGGCGCGGCCCGATCCTGCTGCTGGAAGGCTGCTTCGAGCCGCGTGACCTGGAGCTGTGTTCGCGCCTGGACCTGTGGCACATGGTCCACTGCAACGAGCAGATCGACTGGCTGGCCGCGCACAAGACGCAGCAGCCGCACCGCGTGTTCCTGAAGATGAACAGCGGCATGAACCGGCTGGGCTTCAGGCCCGACGCCTTTCGCACCGCGCACGCGCGCCTGCAGGCGCTGCCGCAGGTGGACGAGGTCTCGCTCGCCACGCACTTCTCCGACGCCGACGGCGCGCGTGGCATCGCGCACCAGGTGGCGGCCTTCGAAGCGGCCACGTCCGACCTGCCCGGCGAGCGCAGCCTTTCCAACAGCGCCGCCATCCTGCGCCATGGCCACACGCTGAAGAACGACTGGGTGCGCAGCGGCATCATGAGCTACGGCAGCGCGCCCGACTTCCCCGAACACGGCATCGCGCACTGGCAGCTGCAACCGACGATGACGCTGCGCTCGAAGCTGATCGCCACGCAGCAGCTGCAAGCCGGCGATACCGTGGGCTACGGGAGCGCCTTCACGGCCGAGCAACCCCTGCGCATCGGCATCGTCGCCTGCGGCTATGCCGACGGCTACCCTCGCCACTGCGCCACCGGCACCCCGGTGCTGGTGGACGGCGCCCGCACCGGCACCGTGGGGCGCGTGTCGATGGACATGCTGGCCGTCGACCTCACGCCGGTGCCCGCGGCCGGCATCGGCAGCGAGGTGACGCTGTGGGGCCAGGGCCCGGGCGGAGCCATCCTTTCGATCGATGAAGTGGCGCAGGCCGCCGGTACCATCGGCTACGAGCTGATGTGTGCACTGGCGCCGCGCGTGCCGGTGACCATGGCGGTCGGCTGACATCCACGCGCTTGCAGGAGAGCACCTTGGGCGGACTCATCGGAACCATCGTCGTCGGCCTCATCGTCGGCGCCATCGCACGCTTCGTCATGCCGGGTGAGCAGAAGATGGGCTGGATCATGACGATCCTGCTCGGCATCGGCGGCTCGCTGCTGGCCGGCTTCATCGGCCAGGCGCTGGGCTGGTATGCCGCGGGGCAGGGTGCCGGATGGATCGCCTCGGTGGTGGGCGCGCTGGTGCTGCTGTTCATCGTCGGCAAGCTGCAGGGCGGCAACAAGGGTTCCTGATCGCGGCGGCCTGGCGGCGTTTCGCGCCGCGGGCTGTCGGTTCGTCGCAGCGGGGCTGCGGCGCCGCGCCACGCCTTCCAGGATGCGGGCCATCCGATGCCAAGGAGGCCCCCGATGAAGAGTTTGCTCATCCCTGCCCTGCTGCTTGCCAGCGGCGCCCAGGCGCAGACCTGCGCCCAGGTCGAAGTCACCAACGTGCGCCCGCAGCAGGGCCACCTGATGCTCGCGGCCTATGGCGACGCCGAGAGCTACAACAAGAAGCCGCTGGTGTCGCTGCGCCTGCCGGCGGGTGAGGCGACCATGAGCTTCCAGGTCTGCGGCCTCACGGGCAATGAAGTTGCGCTGGCGCTGTTCCAGGACCTGGACAGCGACGGCAAGATGGGCCGCAACGTGCTGGGCATCCCCACCGAACCCTGGGGCAGTTCGGGTTCGCCGAGCCCGTTCGGGCCCAAGTGGGAGACGGGTCGCGTGGCGCTGGACGGCAAGGCGATTGCCGTTCGCCTGTCGCAGTGAGGTGGCCGGCATGGACCGCCGCCACCTCCTGATCGGCGCTGCCGCTGCTGCTCTCGGCAGCGTTGCCCAGGCCAAACCCGCGCGCGCTGCCGACGCCGCGCCCGGCTTCGCGCGCGAACCGCTGCTCACGGCCCTGAAGGGCGTGAGCGACGCCACCGCTGACCTGCAGGCCGAAGCCCTCGTGCGCGGCCGCTGGCCGGCCGAACTGCGCGGGCGCTTCTACCGCAACGGCCCGTCGCTGTTCGAGCGTGGCGGCGAGCGCTACCACCACTGGTTCGACGGCGACGGCATGGTGCAGCAGTTCAGCATCGCCGACGGCCGCGTCACGCACCGCGGGCGCCTGGTGCGCACCGGCAAGCTGCGCCTCGAGCAGGCCGAAGGCCGCTTCCGCATGGGCGCCTTCGGCACGCATGTGGACGGCACGCCGCCGGTCGGCGGACCCGATGCCTACAACACCGCCAACACCAACGCCATCGAACATGCCGGCCGTGTGCTGGCGCTGTGGGAGGGCGGCTCGGCCTACGCGCTCGACCCGAAGGACCTGTCCACGCAGGGCCCTGTGACCTGGCGCGCCGATCTGGCGCAGGTGCCCTTCAGCGCGCACCCGAAGCTCGACCCGCAGGGGCACCTGTGGAACATCGGCACGATGGGCAAGGCCCTGGTGCTGTGGCACATCGACGCGCAGGGCCGGCTCGTGAACGTGCAGGTCGGCGAATCGCCGTTCCCCGGCGGCATGGCGCACGACATGGCCGTGACCGACAGGCACATCGTCGTGCCGCTGCCGCCGGTGCGCCTGGCCTTCAACCAGGCGAGCGTGGGCCCGCGCCGTTTTGCGATGGTGCCCGGCGAGCCGCTGCGCGTGCTGGTGATGGAAAAGGCCGACATCACGAAGCGGCGCGTGTTCGAGCTGCCGCCGCAGATGGTGTTCCACGTCGGCAACGCCTGGGACACGGCCGATGGACAGGTGATGTTCAGCTGCGTCGGCGCACCCGACCTGTGGTTCCTGAACGAAGGCGCGGTGTCGCTGATGAGCGCGCAGCCGCCGGCCACGAGCGGCGGCGACTCGCAGCTGCTGGTGATGGCGCTGGACATGAAGAGCGGCAAGGCCCGCGTCAACACGATCGAGGGCGACGTCGAGTTCCCGCGTGTCGATCCGCGCCGCATCGGCCAGCGCACGCGCTGGCTCGCCACGGGCGCCGGCTGGCCCTTGCACGCCAACCGCGACCGCTTTCCGCTGCTGCACGGCCTGCAGCTCACCGACACCGAGACCGGCCGCCGCCGCCGCTTCGACTACGGCGCGCAGTGGGTGGCCGAAGAGCACGTGCTGATCCCCAAGCCCGGCAAGCGCGGCGAACTCGACGCCTGGCTGCTGGGCACCGCGTTCGACGCCCGCCGCCAGGCCACGGTGCTGAACCTGCTCGATGCCGCGCACCTGGAAGACGGCCCGGTCGCGCAGGCGGTGCTGCCCTACACGCTGCCGCTGGGCTTCCACGGCAACTTCACGGCCGCCTGAAGGAGCCGCGGCCACCGGCGCACGACAATGCGCCGATGGCCGCGCCGAAGACGATCTACACCTGCCGCGAATGCGGCGGCAGCAACCCCAAGTG
>CAYPDO010000183.1:0-8014 GCA_964409495.1 uncultured Bordetella sp. | reverse complement strand
GCCTTCTGCGCCGACAGCCCCGGCAGCGCCGAGGGCATGTAGAGAAGGTCGCCCTCGTCCAGCCGCGGCAGGAACTCTCCGCCCAGCCGCGACAGCGGCCAGGCCGTGCTCGCCGCCAGCACCACCGCGATCACCAGCGTCGCCTTCGGCCAGCGCAGCACCCATTCGAGCGCCGGACGGTAGATCGCGATCAGCACGCGGGTGATCGGATTTCTCTGCTCGTCGGGGATGCGGCCGCGGATCCACGCACCCATCAGCACCGGGATCAGCGTCACCGACAGCGCGGCGGCGGCCGCCATCGCGTAGGTCTTGGTGAAGGCCAGCGGCCCGAACAACCGCCCTTCCTGCGCCTCCAGCGTGAAGACCGGGATGAAGCTCAGCGTGATGATCAGCAGCGAGAAGAACAGCGCCGGGCCGACCTCCTCGGCCGCCTCGGTGATGACCTTCCAGCGCGCCTCGCCGACGAGGCTCTCGCCGGGGTGCGCGTGCTGCCAGGCCTCGAGCTTCTTGTGCGCGTTCTCGATCATCACCACCGCTGCGTCGACCATCGCGCCAATGGCGATGGCAATGCCGCCCAGCGACATGATGTTGGCGTTGATGCCCTGCCAGCGCATGATGAGGAAGGCCGTCATCACGCCCAGCGGCAGCGCGATGATGGCCACCAGCGCCGAGCGCAGGTGCCACAGGAAGATCGCACAGACGGCCGCGACGACGATGAACTCCTCGATCAGCTTCGCCGAGAGGTTGTCGATGGCGCGCTCGATCAGCGCGCTGCGGTCGTAGGTGGTCACCACCTCCACGCCCTGCGGCAGGCTGCCCTGCAGGTCTGCAAGCTTGGCCTTCACGGCCGCGATGGTCTGCTGAGGGTTCGCGCCCGAGCGCAGCACCACCACGCCACCGGCCACCTCGCCTTCGCCATCGAGCTCGGCGATGCCGCGCCGCATCTCCGGGCCCACCTGGACCGTGGCCACGTCGCCCAGCTTCACCGGGATGCCGCCGCGCGCCGCCAGCGGTACCGCGCGGAAATCGTCCAGCGTCTTCAGGTAGCCACTGGCGCGCACCATGTACTCGGCCTCGGCCAGCTCCAGCACCGAGCCGCCAGCTTCCTGGTTGCCGGCCATCAGCGCCTCGCGCACCTGCGCGTGCGTGACGCCGTAGGCGGCCAGCTTCAGCGGATCGAGCACCACCTGGTACTGGCGGTTCATGCCGCCCACGGTGGCCACCTCGGCCACGCCGGGCAGGCCCTTCAGCTCGTACTTCAGGAACCAGTCCTGCAGCGCGCGCAGCTGCGACAGGTCACTGCGGCCGGTGCGGTCGACCAGCGCGTACTGGAAGATCCAGCCCACCCCGGTGGCGTCCGGCCCGAGCGACGATTTCGCCGCGGCCGGCAGCCGGCCCTGCACCTGGTTGAGGTACTCCAGCACGCGCGAGCGCGCCCAGTACAGGTCGGTGCCGTCATCGAAGAGGATGTAGACGAAGCTGTCGCCGAAGAACGAGAAGCCGCGCACCGTCTTCGCACCGGGCACCGACAGCATCGTCGTCGCCAGCGGATAGGTGACCTGGTTCTCGACGATCTGCGGCGCCTGCCCGGGCAGCGTCGTGCGGATGATCACCTGCACGTCGGACAGGTCGGGCAAGGCATCGACCGGCGTCGTGCGCACGCCCCACAGGCCTGCGGCCGCGAGGAACAGCGTGGCCAGCACCACGAGGAAGCGGTTGGCCACCGACCAGCGGATCAGCGCGGCGATCATCGCGGCGCTCCGGTGCTGCCGTGGCCGGCGTGCGGGTCGGCCACGGCAGGTTCGCGGTCGATCGCGGTGACCACGTGCTCATCGCCCTTCTGGCGGAAGCGGAAGCGCACCGCATCGCCGGCCTTCAGCCCGCGCGCGAGGTCCGGCCGCGCGAGCTGGAAGGGCATCGTCATCGCCGGCCACTTCAGCGCAGGGACTGCTTCGTGTTCCAGGGTGATCGCCGCCGCGTCGAGCTCGACCACGCGGCCGCGGGTGGTGAACTCGCCGGTCGGCCCCTGCTGCGCGCTGGCCGCTGCTGCAGTGGTCGCGGCCGCTTCCGCCGGGGCACGCGCGGTCAGCCCTTGCAGGCTGGCCTCGGAATCGATGAGGAACTGTCCCGAGGCCACCACCTGCTGCCCAGCCTCCACCCCCTTGAGCACGGCCACCCGGCCGTCGACCTCGGCGCCGAGTTCCACTTCCACCGGGCGGTACCGGCCCGGCGCGTCGACCACGTAGACCAGCGCGCGGCGCCCGGTGCGGATCACCGCCTCGCCGGGGACGGTGACGACCTCGGTGCCCTGCCCCGCACCGAGCAGCCGAACTTGCCCGAACATGCCGGCACGCAGCCGGCCGCCGCGGTTGGGCACCTCGACGCGCACGCGCAGCGTGCGCGTGTCTCGGCTCGCCTCCGGGAGCACTGCCGCCACCTTGCCGCGCAGCACCTCGCCCGAGAACGCCACCAGCCGCAGCTCGGCGGGCTGGCCCGTGACCACTGCCGCGCCCAGCGCCTCGGGCACGGCCGCCTCGACCCACACCGTGCCCAGGCCGTTGATGCGCGCCAGCGTCATGCCGGCGGCCACCGTCATGCCTTGGCGCACCATCAGCTCGGCGATCAACCCGCCCGACGGCGCCACGATGGTCGTCACGGCCTGCGGTTGCCCGCTGGCATCCACGCGCTCGATGAGCGCGGCCGGCATGCCCAGAAGCGTCAGCCGCGAGCGGGCTGCCTGTGCCAGGACCGCGTCGCCGGTGGCCCGCACCGCGAGGTACTCGCGCTGCGCCGCCAGCCAGTCTGGGTGCAGCACCTCGGCCAGCGGGGCGCCCGCGGGGATTACGTCGCCCGGCGCACGCGGATGGACACGCTCGACGAAGCCGTTGGCGCGTGCCTGCACGATGCTGACATCGCGCTCGTTGAGCCCGACTGTACCGACCGCGTCCACCGCCGCCTGCAGCACGCGCTTCTCGGCCGTGGCGACGCGAAGGCCGAGCGACTGCATGGCCTGCGGCGACACCGCCACCGCCGACCCGGCGTCGGCACCCGCCTCGTCAGCGTACCGGGGCACCAGCTGCATGTCCATGAACGGCGACTTGCCGGGCTTGTCAAAGCGCTGCGTCGGCACCATCGGGTCGTACCAGTACAGCACCTTGCGCTCGGCGGCAGGGGCGGCAGGGGCGGCAGGTGCAGCCGCCGTTGCCGAAGCGCCTGCATGGCCGCCAGCCGACAGCCACTGCGAGAGCGCCCAGCCGGCGCCGATGCCGGCCAGCAGCAACACCGCGCCGGCCACCACGGTCTTTGAGGACGAGGGGTTGGATGAAAAGCTCATCGTGTTACTCCGCAATCAGGGTGGACAGGCGCAGGCGCAGGGCGGCGCGCTGCGCGTCAAGGTCGATGGCGCGCAGCTGCGTTTCCAGCACCTGGCTGCGCGCCGTCAGCACGGCCGCGAGATCGCCACGGCCGGCCTGGTAGGCCGCCGTCGCCAGGGCCACGCGCTCGGCGGCCAGCGGCAGACCGGCGGCCCGCAGCCGCTCGGCCTGCGTGTCGAGCGCCTGCAGTTCGGCCAGCATCGCGTCGGTCTCCGCGGCATGGCGCCGCAGCAGTTCCTCGCGCTCGGCCTCGATGCGTTCGATCTCGCGCCGCTTGGCCTCGATCTGCGGCTGCTGGCGGCGATCACGTTGCCACGGCAGGTCGAAGCTGAGCTGGAACGACACCATGTCGTCGTAGCGTGGCCGCCGGCTGTACGCCACCTCCCACGACCAGTCGCCGCGCTTCTCCGCATCGGCCTCGGCCACCTCGGCCTGGGCCATCGCACGCATCGGCGCATAGGGTGCCAGCTCGGCGTGATGCGGCAACGAGCTGCGCAAGGCGTCGCCGTTCACGTCCATAGCCGGCGCTGCGCCCTGCAGCGGCGCAGCGGCACGCTCACCGATCCATCGGCGCAGTTCCACCCTCGCCTTGCGCACGTCCCGCGCCAGCTCGTCGGTCCGGTCGGCGATGGCCAGCGCTTCCTGGCGCGCCATCGTCAACTCCGCGGGCATGGCCGAGCCGGCGGCAATGCGGGCCGGCAGCGTGTCCTGCAGCAGCCGGTTCTCGCGCTGGAGGCCGGCCACCTGCGACAGCCGGGCCTCCGCGAAGTGCACAGCGAGCCAGGCTAGGCCGGCTTCGCGGCGCACCGCGAGTTCCGTGGCCGCCAGCGTCGCCCGATCGCGCTCGATGCGGGCCTGTGCAACCTGCTCGCGCGCATCGCGCTTGGCCCGGTTGGGCATCTCCTGCATCAGCGCAATGCGCTGCATCGTGCCGGCATCGCGCGTCGTGCTCCAGCGATCCGGCCCGGCGATCGGCAGGTTCTCGATGCCGACGGACAGGCGCGGATCGGGCAGCGTGGACGCCGCTGGTGCCAGGGCCGACGAGCCGGCCAGCGTGGCCTGCTGCGCACGCAGTGCCGGTGCCGCCTGGCGCGCCAGCTCGAGCGCCTCGGCATAGCTCAGCGACGGAGCGTCAGGGGCAGCCCACGCAGCGCTGGGTGTCAGGGCGGCCAGGCCCAGCACCCACGCCAAGGCCAGGGTGGACGGCTGGCGCCGCCCGGCGTGCCGGCGCGGCACGCGAACGTTGAATCGAGACACGACACTCTCCTTCGGATCGAACGCACGGCGAACGCAAGAGATCCGGGTGCGCCGAGACAGCGCACCCGGACCCAGGTCCGCGGGTCAGTTCCGAAGGACGAGGAAGGAGAGGTAGAGCGGCGGTGACCCGACGGGCGGCCCGTCGGCCACCGAGGCGGGCATCGTGGCCGCCAGCTGGGCGGCCTCGGCCACGTCGACGATGCCGACCAAGGCGGCGCCCACCGCCATGGCCGGCGGCGCGTCCGGCGCGGCCACCTGGCTGTTCACCGAGGTCTTGCCGGTCTCGCAGTGGGCCTTGCACAGCTGCGGCTGGTCCGGGTCCATGCGCGTGGGCATGCTGCCCTCGCAGTCCGGCATGGCCGCCATTGCGGCCGCAACGTCGTCAGGCGCCGGCGAGAGCTGCGGGCAGGCGTACGCCGCCGTGGCCAGCTGCGTGAACAGCACCAGGGCGATCAGCCAGCCGGACAGCCAGCCGCGATGACGACGCAACGCGCGCATGAACCGAAGTCTACGTTCCCCCCGGCCATCGCGCCTTGTCCCGCATCAAGCGCTCCGCACGTGTGCCTCAGCGCGTCAGCAGGAGGTTCAGGTCGACAGCCTGGCCCGACTTGTTGGTCCACATCCAACAGTAGTCCTGGTCAAGTACCACCTGAAGGCGCCCGCTGGCGCCGGCCAGGGCATCGCGGCGCTCCGGGTAGCGCACATCCTTGCCCTCGTGATAGTGGATGTTGAAGTTCAGCGGGCCACTGGCCTCGAAGCGCCAGGCCACTGAATCGGCCCGGGCGAGCTTGCCGCAGACCTCGGCGAACTTGCCCGGGGCCACGCTGACACGGCGTTCGAAGCGGCCCTGTTCGTTCCAGGCGATGTCGATGATGTCGGCCCGCGCTGCGGTGGAGCAGAGGATCGCCAGGCTCAGAGCAACGGATATGCGATGAATCATGCGCGTACTGTAGAGACAAAGCCGGACCAGAGATGCGGCTCACCGCGCGCTCGGCGCGGGCCCTCGGATCGGCCCCGGAAAGGCTGCACGGGCGTCCTCTGCCATCCGCCGCGTGCACCACGCCGCGTAGTAGCGACCCACGAGACCCCCGAGCAGGCGGGCAAGGCCTCGCCCCGGCCGCGCATAGTCGATGAAGACGACCAGTCGCGAGCCCCCAGTGAACGGTTCGATGCTGAAACCCATCCGGTAGGCGCCGATGACCAGCAGGGTCGGTTCGCCCACGGTCTCCCAGACCTTGCGCTGCGGTGGGGCGTGTTCGGTCACCACTTCCTCGAGCCCGAGCCGCACACCCAGGACACGACCGCTCATCCGGATGACCGAACCCACCGACTGGCCGTGACCCGCATCGGTGTCGATCCGCATCGAAGCGCCCGCCGTCATCAGCGACGGCTTCTCCATGTGGCTGGACAGGCGGCGGTGGTCGTCCAGGTGGGTGAATAGGCGCTCGGGCTCGACCGGCAGCACAACCTCGCTGCGATGGTGAAAGGCCAGCGGCGACTCAGCTGCCACTGGGACGCCTCCGACGAACGAGCAGCCAGGTCCCCACGAGCACCAGCGCGACATAGTTGAGCACCATGAACCAGGGCGTGGTCCATGCAATGCCGTCGAACCCACGCTCGGTGAATGGATAGAGCACCGGCACCGCGTAGTAGTCGGCCGAGTGCGTGAACACGTCGATCGCGATGTGCGACCACCAGCCGAGCAGCGGGAGCCAGAACGCACGTCGCACCCCCCAGGCGAGCGCGGTCACGATCGCAGCCACCGGGGCGCTGTGCATCACGCAGTGCAGGTGGTGCGACCACAGCTCGACGATGGGCGGCAGCCACGGCTCCTGCCCGGGCGAGGCCAGCGCGTAGCCGCGCACCGCTGCAAAGCTGCCGTCGCCGAGCGCCCACCAAGCGGCAATCGGCAGCAGATGCATCACGTCCGGCAAGGCCGCGAGGACCAGCGCGACCGCCACCGTGCCTCGCGACAGTGGGCGGCGACGATGGACCGCCGCCGCCCCCGCAGCGGCCCAGAGCGTGTGCGCGACGATGTCCACCGCGTGGCGTGGGTCAGTCCCGCAGGAGCGCTGCCTTGCGCAGCCGCAGCGCGTTGCCGATCACCGATGCCGAGCTCAGGCTCATGGCCAACGCCGCGATCATCGGCGACAGCAGCCAGCCGGTGAACGGGAACAGCAGCCCGGCGGCCAGCGGCACGCCGAGCGCGTTGTAGATGAACGCGAAGCCGAGGTTCTGCTTCATGTTGGCGATGGTCGCCTGCGACAGCAGCCTCGCCTGCGCGATGCCGCGCAGGTCGCCCTTCACCAGCGTGACCGGCGCGCTGTTCATCGCCACGTCGGTGCCGGTGCCCATCGCCACTCCCACGTCGGCCTGCGCCAGTGCCGGCGCGTCGTTGATGCCGTCGCCGGCCATCGCCACGACCCTGCCCTCGCGCTGAAGCTTCTGCACGAGAGCCAGCTTGTCGGCGGGCTTGACTTCGCCGTGCACCTCGTCGATGCCCAGACGCTTGGCAACGGCGCGTGCCGTGGTCAGGCCATCACCGGTGGCCATCACCACGCGCAGGCCGGCGGCGTGCAGCGCCGCCAGTGCCTCGGCTGTGCTCGCCTTCACCGGGTCGGACACCGCGAGCAGCCCCGCCAGGCGCCCGTCCACCGACAGGTGCATCACGCTCGCCCCCTCGGCCCGCAGCGCCTCGGCCTGTGCGACGAGCGGATCGACGGCGACGCCCAACTGCTGCATCAGCGCTGTGTTGCCCAGCGCGACGCTGCGAGCTTCCACCCGGCCCCGAACGCCGATGCCTGTGCTCGACTCGAACTCCTCGACCTTGGCCAGTGCGAGCCCCTTCGCACGGGCGGCCTGCACGATGGCGTCGGCCAGCGGATGCTCGCTGCCCTGGTCCAGGCTCGCGGCGATGCGCAGCACCTCGTCGGCCGTGAAGCCATCGGTGGGCACGGCACGGTCGAAAGCCGGTTTGCCTTCGGTCAGCGTGCCGGTCTTGTCGACGATCAGCGTGTCGACCTTGCGAAAGTGCTCGATCGCCGCCGCGTCGCGGAACAGGATTCCGCGCGTCGCGGCGCGCCCGGTGGCGACCATGATGGACATCGGCGTCGCCAGACCGAGCGCGCACGGGCAGGCGATGATCAGCACCGCCACTGCGTTGATCAGCCCGTAGACCCAGCTCGGCTCGGGGCCGAACACGCCCCACGCGAAGAAGGTGGCCACCGCGATGGCCACCACCGCCATCACGAACCAGCCCGCCACCTGGTCGGCCATGCGCTGCATCGGCGCCTTCGAGCGCTGTGCCTGCGCCACCCACTGCACGATCTGCGACAGCATGGTCTGCGCGCCCACGCGCTCGGAGCGCATCACGAGCGCGCCGC
>CAYPDO010000182.1:0-8014 GCA_964409495.1 uncultured Bordetella sp. | reverse complement strand
CCGAGACCATGCGCCGCGGCGGCGGCGTGGGCTACGACTTCTCGCGCATCCGCCCCTCGGGTGCCTGGGTGGCACCCACGCAGAGCAGCGCCTCGGGCCCGGTGAGCTACATGCGCGTGTTCGACCGCAGCTGCGAGACGGTGGAATCGGCCGGCGCGCGCCGCGGCGCGCAGATGGCCGTGCTGCGCTGCGACCACCCCGACGTGGAGGCCTTCATCCACGCCAAGGACCAGGGCGACCTGCGCAACTTCAACATCTCGGTCGGCGTCACCGATGCCTTCATGGCCGCGGTGCAGGCCGACGAAGACGTGGAACTGGTGCACAAGGCCGAACCCAGCCCGAAGCTCAAGGACCAGGGCGCGCACCAGGGTGCCGACGGCCTGTGGGTCTACCGCCGCGTGAAGGCCCGCGCGCTGTGGGACCAGATCATGCGCAGCACCTATGACCATGCCGAGCCCGGCGTGCTGTTCCTCGACCGCATCAACACCGACAACAACCTGGGCTACTGCGAGACCATCGCGGCCACCAACCCCTGCGCCGAGCAGCCGCTGCCGCCCTACGGCTGCTGCTGCCTGGGCAGCGTCGACCTCACGCATTTCGTGCAGCGGCCGTTCGAGGCCGACGCGGCCTTTGACGACGCCGGCTTCGCCGAGGTGTGCGCGGTGGCCACGCGCATGCTGGACAACGTGCTCGATGTCACCGTCTGGCCGCTGCCGCAGCAGCACGAAGAAGCGCGCAACAAGCGCCGCGTGGGCCTGGGCTTCACCGGCCTGGGCGATGCGCTGGTGATGCTGGGCCTGCGCTATGACAGCGAGCCGGCGCGCGCGATGGCGCGCCACATCTCGGCCGTGATGCGCGACGCCGCCTATTCGGCCAGCGCCGACCTGGCCGCCGAGCGTGGCGCCTTCCCGCTGTTCAATGCCGACCTGTACCTGTCGGGCCGCGCCGCCGGATCGAAACCTGGCAGCCAGGCCGGCAGCTTTGCCGCGCGCCTGCCGCAGCCGCTGAAGGACAAGATTCGCGCCCAGGGCCTGCGCAACAGCCACCTGCTGTCGATCGCGCCCACCGGCACCATCAGCCTGGCCTTTGCCGACAACGCCAGCAACGGCATCGAGCCGGCCTTCAGCTGGGCCTACCAGCGCAAGAAGCGCGAGGCCGACGGCAGCTTCAAGCAGTACAGCGTGGAAGACCATGCCTGGCGCCTGTACCGGCACCTGAAGGGCGCCGACGCGCCGCTGACCGAGGCCTTCGTCACCGCGCTCGAGATGAGTGCCGAGGCCCATGCCAGCATGGTGGCCGCGGTGGCGCCCTACATCGACACCTCGATCAGCAAGACGGTCAACGTGCCGGCCGACTACCCGTATGAAGACTTCCAGGGCCTGTACCTGCAAGCCTGGCAGTCGGGGCTGAAGGGCCTGGCCACCTACCGGCCCAACAGCGTGCTGGGCTCGGTGCTGAGCGTGGACGCGCCGGCCCCGGCGCCTGCCGCCCAGCCGCAGCCGGCCGCGCCGATGCCGGTGGCCACGCCGGCCGGGCTGGACGGTGCCAACCAGCGCCTGCGCCTGGAGCGCCTGCCGGCGCCGGTGCTGGCCAGCCTGCGCTGGCCCGGCCGGCCCGAACTGCCCGGCGGCAATGCCGCCTGGAGCTACCTGATCCAGCACCCGCATGGCGATTTCGCACTGTTCGTTGGCGAGATGCCGGCCGAGGCCGGCCCCGATGGCGGCCTGTTCGGCCGCAGCCTGCCCTTCGAGGTGTGGGTCAACGGCGCCGAGCAGCCGCGCGGCGTGGGTGCGCTGGCCAAGACCTTGTCGATGGACCTGCGCACCAATGACGCCGCCTGGCTGCGCCTGAAGCTCGACGCACTGGCCACCGTGGCCGAAGAGCGCGCCTTCGAGATGCCTTCGCCGCCCGGCGGCGACAAGCGCTTGTACCCCGGCGTGGTGGCGGCCACCGCGGCGGTGATCCGCTGGCGCTGCGAGCAGCTGGGCGCGCTGCAGGAGGGCGGGCCCACGCCGGTGGTCGATGCCATGTTCAGCCGCGACGAGCCGCGCACCGGCCCCGACGGCACGCTGGCCTGGGCCGTGGACATCGACAACCCGGCCACCGGCGAGCACTTCACGCTCACGCTGAAAGAGGTGGCCTTGCCGGGCGCCGATGGCACCACGGTCAACCGGCCGTGCGCCATCGGCTTCTCGGGCAACTATCCCAAGGCCTACGACGGCCTGGCGCGCCTGCTGTCGCTCGACATGCGCGTGGTCGATCCGGCCTGGATCGGCATGAAGCTGCGCAAGCTGCTGAACCTGGGCGAGCCGCTGGGCCACTTCATGGCCCGCGTGCCGGGCGAGAAGCGCCAGCAGACCTGGCCCAGCACGGTGGCCTACATCGCGCGGCTGGTGATCCACCGCTACGCCCTGCTGGGCGTGCTGGACGAAGACGGCCAGCCGGTGCAGGCCATGGGCATCCTGGCCGCGCCGCAGGCCCGCGCCGACGCACTGGCCGGGGCCACGGCCAGCGCCGCCGGCGGCCTGGCCACCATGGCCGGCAAGGCCTGCCCCGAATGCGGCAACCACACGCTGATCCACAAGGACGGCTGCGAGTTCTGCACCGCCTGCGGCTATGTCGGGCAATGCGGGTGATGCGGCGGGCATGCGTGCCCGGCTGTCGTGAACGACCTTCCTTCCCTCCAGGACCCTGATCTTCTGCGCCGGCTGTTGCGGGCGAAGGATCGCATCGACGCCGCATCGCACGAGGCCTGGCCCGTGCACCGCCTGTCGCAGGTCAGTGGCGTCTCCGAGGCGCATTTCGCGCGCTCGTTCAAGCAGGCCTTCGGCGTGCCGCCGCACCGCTATCAGCTGACGCGGCGCATCGAACGCGCCACCGCGCTGCTGCGCGAGACCGATTGGCCCGTCACCGAGATCGCCTTCGCCACCGGTTGGCAAAGCCTGGGCAGCTTCGGCCGCACGTTCCGCGACATCACCGGTGCCAGCCCGCGCGCCGTCCGGGCCGCTGCGGCGCTGGTGGCGCCGGCGCATGGCGTGGTTCCGGTGTGCTTCACCATGGCCGCACTGCGGCCCGACCTCAAGACGGCAGTTTCGGAGAAGCGGCGGCGCGAGCGCGGCGCTACAAACAGGCCTCTTCAGCACAAGGAGTTGCCATGAGTCAGGGCGTGGGTGTGGTCGGGCTGTATGTGCGTGACCAGCAGGAAGCGCTGGTCTTCTACGTCGAGAAGCTCGGCTTTCGCGTGCACACCGATGTGGGCCAGGGCGACTACCGCTGGCTCACGGTGCAGCATCCGGAGCAGCCCGCGTTCCAGCTGGGCCTGTTCACGCCGGGGCCGCCGGCACTGGATGCGGCCACCGCGCAGGCCGTGCGCGCGCTGGTCGCCAAGGGCGCCATGCCGCCGCTGGTGCTGACCGTCAACGATTGCCGCGCTGCCCATGCGGCGATGAGCGCTGCGGGCGTGGAGTTCACGCAGGCGCCGGTGGAGCGCTACGGCACCGTGGATGCCGGCTTCCGCGATCCCTCGGGCAATGGCTGGAAGATGATCCAGTCCAAAGACTGAGTCGGCCGCAGGCCAGGGCCCGAAACCCCGGCTTGTTCGCCCGATCAGCACCAGGCCGCGCGGGCTTCAATGCAGTCTGACGCCGTGTCTTCGCACGGCCGATGCTGCTGGAGACCGCGATGCCTGCCTGGCTGACGACGCTCGACCGCTTCTTTCCGGTGCGCCTGCTCACGCTGGCGCTGGCCGCGGTGGCAGCCGTTGCCGGGGCGCTGGCCTGGTGGGCCGGGCACCCGCGCGCCGCCTGGCCGGCCGGGCTGGGCGCGCTGGGCGTGGGCCTGGGCCTGCGTGACCTGCTGCAGACCCGCCATGCCCTGCTGCGCAACTACCCGCTGATCGGCCACCTGCGCTTCCTGCTCGAATGGGTGCGGCCCGAGATCCGGCAGTATTTCATCGACAGCGACCGCGACGCCGTGCCCTTCTCGCGCCAGCAGCGCAGCCTGGTCTACCAGCGCGCCAAGGGCGAGAGCGACAAGCGGCCCTTCGGCACCCAGCTCGACGTCAAGGCCGACGGCTACGAATGGCTCAACCACTCGATGCAGCCCAGCCAGCTCGACGGCCATGACTTCCGCGTGCTCATCGGTGGCGCCACCGGCGCCGCCGGCCGGCCCGGCAGCGGCCGCTGCACCCAGCCGTATTCGGCCAGCCTGTTCAACATCTCGGCGATGAGCTTCGGCGCGCTCAGTGCCAATGCCATCCTGGCGCTCAACGGCGGCGCGAAGAAGGGCGGCTTCATGCACGACACCGGCGAGGGCTCGATCAGCGCCCACCACCGCGTGCATGGCGGCGATCTGGTGTGGGAGATCGGCTCGGGCTATTTCGGCTGCCGCCACCCGGACGGCCGCTTCAGCGCCGAGGCCTTTGCCGCCACCGCGGCCGACCCCCAGGTCAAGCTGATCGAGCTCAAGCTCAGCCAGGGCGCCAAGCCCGGCCATGGCGGCGTGCTGCCGGGCGCCAAGGTCACGCCCGAGATCGCCGCCGCGCGCGGCGTGCCGGTGGGCGTGGACTGTGTCTCGCCGGCCGGTCACAGCGCCTTCGGCACACCGCTGGAACTGCTGCAGTTCCTCGACACGCTGCGCACGCTGTCGGGCGGCAAGCCGGTGGGCTTCAAGTTCTGCGTCGGCCATCCCTGGGAATGGTTCGCCATCGCCAAGGCCATGCTGGACAGCGGGCTGCTGCCCGACTTCATCGTCGTGGATGGCGCCGAGGGCGGTACCGGCGCGGCGCCGCTGGAGTTCACCGACCATGTCGGCGCGCCGCTGCAGGAGGGCCTGCGCCTGGTGCACAACACCCTGGTGGGCCTGGGCCTGCGCGAGCGCATCCGCATCGGCTGCTCGGGCAAGATCATCAGCGCCTTCGACATCGCGCGCGCCATGGCGCTGGGCGCCGACTGGTGCAACTCGGCGCGCGGCTTCATGTTCGCGCTGGGCTGCATCCAGGCCCAGCACTGCCACACCGGCGCCTGCCCCACCGGCGTGGCCACGCAGGACGCCGCGCGCGGTCGCGCGCTGGTGGTGCCCGACAAGATCGAGCGTGTGGCGCGCTACCACCAACACACGCTGGAAGCGCTGCGCGAGCTGCTGCAAGCCGCCGGCCTGTCGCACCCGGGCCAGATCCAGCCGCAGCACATCATGCGGCGCAATGCCGACCACCAGGTGCGCTCGCTCGAGACCGTGCTGCCCACCGTGAAGCCTGGCGCGCTGCTGGCCGCGCTGCGTGGCGAGGCACCGTTGCCGCTGCATGTGTTCGAGCGCTACTGGCACCAGGCCTCTGCGCACAGCTTCCAGCCGCTGCCCGGCACGCCGGCCGCGGCGGCGGCGGCGGCGGCAGTCACCGGCAACGCCCAGAAGGCCGGGAAAGCGCTAGGCGTTTGAGGGGCCCGGTCCCCCGGGTCACGGGGTCAGGTCGTCATCAGAATTCGCTAAAAATGAAGCCCAACAAGAGCGATCGACGTTGGGAATATGACAAGCCTGATGCTGGCCACGCGAGATGGTCACACCGGCGCACACTGGGCCGCCGCATTGGACGGTGCCGGCCCGTGGCGAGTGCTGATGCCGGTGCATTCGGTGGCCGAGGCGCGCCTGCTGCTGGGCCGCATGCCACCCACCCTGCTGGTGACCGAACCGACCCTGGTCGATGGCCCGGTGCATGAGCTGCTGCGCACGCTGCAGCTGCGCGCGCCGGCCGACCGTGTGCTGACCCTGGTGGTCACCGAGCGTGAAGACGATGCGCGCCTGCTCGACGCGCTGCAGGCCGGCGCCGACAGCATCCTGGCCCAGCGGTTCGAGCCGCAGGCCCTGGCTGCGGCAGTGCACGACGCGCTGGCCGGTGGCGCCGACATCGCGCCCTGGCTGGCGCGGCGCCTGCTGGACCACTTCGGCGTCAGCCAGCCCGCGCGCATCGGCGCCCACGCCCTGCGTGTGGAGGAGCTGAGCAACCCGCTGGCGCTGACGCCCGACGAGGGCCAGCTGCTGCGCCGCCTGGCCCTGGGCTGCCGGCTGGGCGAGCTGGCGCGCGAGGCCAATGTGAGTGCGCGCGAGCTCACCGCCTGCGTGCGCCGCATCTACCGCAAGATGCAGTGGACGCTGCGTGCTGGCGACTTGCAACTGGTGTGAACCGGGCTCACCTTTGCGCAAACCAGGCCCGATTCGGCATGCCAGCCCCTGCGTTCAGGCGGTTCCGCGAATCTAGGGGGGCGCCTATAGTGGCCTGACACACGGGCGTCATGCCGCCGATATGTCTTCGGTGCGGCGATCCCAGGAGCGAAGTTCATGACCAAAGCAATGAAGGCAGCCCTGGCGGCCGTGATGCTGATGGGCGCCGGCGCGCAGGCGGCCGGCACGGTGGGCTACAGCCTGATCGAGGGCACGAGCGGCGTGACCGCACCCGGGCTGGCCGGCGACGGCGTCTTTCCGGCCGATTGGACGCATTGGCAGACCGACAGTGCCTGGTGGGAGGGCACCGCCGAAGCTCTGACCTTCACCTTCGACAACACCTACGCCATCAGCGGCCTGAAGCTGACGGTCGACAACAATGACTTCTACCGCGTGCAGTTGTCCACCAACGGCACCCAATGGGACAACTACGACATCGTGTTGGCCTTTGAAGGCGCGGTGGGTTCCGGGCAGGAAACCTTTGTGCGCAGCGTGACCACCACCGCGCCGGTTTACAAGTACGCGCGCGTCTTCGCCTTGACGGGTGACGGCTTTTACAGCGTGGGCGAGGTGCAGTTCAGCGGTACCGCCGCTGCCGTGCCCGAGCCCACCACGGCCGCGCTGATGTTCGCCGGCCTGGCCGGTGTGGGCCTGCTGGCCCGCCGTCGCCGCGTGAGCTGATCGCCGATCGGGCCTGCGCCACGTAAATAAAAGGCCGGTCAGTGACCGGCCTTTTTTACGCCTGCCGCCCGCGTTTGGGGGCGTCCGGGCTGCCGCTCAGGCCGGCGGCGCGGTGTCGATGAAGCTCTGGCGTGCCGCCAGCTTGGCCGCCAGCCGGGCCAGGTTGGGGCAGTCGCCGCGCCAGTCGATGTGCGCGAAGCGGAAGTCCAGGTACGACAGGGCCACGCCCACCGCCACATCGGCCAGCGTGAAGTGGTTGCCGCTGCACCAGGGCTTGTCGCCCAGGCCCAGGCTCATGGCCTTCAGCGCGCTGTGCACGCGGCTCATCTGGCGCTCGATCCAGGCCTCGCTGCGCGCGCCCTCACGCGGGCCCCAGGTGGCTTCCAGGCGGGCCAGGATGGCGGCGTCGCACACGCCGTCGGCCAACGCCTCCCAGGTGCGCACTTCCACGCGCTCGCGGCCCGAGGCCGGGATCAGCTTGCCCACCGGGCTCAGCGTGTCGAGGTACTCGACGATGACGCGCGAGTCGAACACCGCCTCGCCGCCCTCCATGATCAGGCACGGCACCTTGCCCAGCGGGTTGGCGGCCAGGATCGCGTCCTGCCCCCACACGTCCTCGAGCACCAGCTGGTAGTCGAGCTTCTTCTCGGCCATCACGACGCGCACCTTGCGGACGTAGGGGCTGGTGAGTGATCCGATGAGTTTCATGGTGTGTTCTGGTTATCGACGAAGGGCATCCCTGTGCGTTTCATTCTAGCCAAGGCACCCCGGCGGCTGCGGGGGCGGGCATTCGACACCGGGCGGCGCGCGGCCCGGGCCCCGGCGCGTCAACGCGCCAGCGTCCAGTCGGTCTGCGCCGGGCGGCCGGGCAGGTCAAGGCTGGCGGTGGCCGCCGGCGTGCGCGCCAGCACCCGGCCGCGGCGCACCACGGCCAGGCGCGTGGCGCGCAGGCGGATGGCCTCCACGGCCGAGCGCGCCTGCAGCAGCACGAAGCTGGCCTCGTCGCCCACGGCCAGGCCGTAGCCATTGAGCCCCAGCACCCGCGCGGCGTTCACGGTCACGGCGTCGAAGCAGGCGAGCCTGGCCTCCTGGCCGGTCATCTGCGCCACGTGCAGGCCCA
>CAYPDO010000181.1:3221-8066 GCA_964409495.1 uncultured Bordetella sp. | reverse complement strand
TCGATGACCTGGCGCGTGCCCCCGGGCAATGCCTGCCCTGGACCGGCGTGCGCAACTACCAGGCGCGCAACTTCATGCGTGACATCATGCGCGTGGGCGATGGCGTGCTGTTCTACCACTCGTCCTGTCCGGCGCCCGGCATCGCCGGCCTGGCCGAGGTGGCCAGCGCCGCGCATGCCGACGCCAGCCAGTTCGACCCCGCCAGCCCCTACCACGACCCCAGGTCGATGCCGGACGCGCCGCGCTGGCAGTGCGTGGATGTGCGCCTGCTGAAGAAGACCCGGCTGCTGCCGCTGCCCGAGATGCGCGCCCTGCCGCAACTGGCCACGATGGGCGTGCTGCAACGCGGCAGCCGCCTGTCGATCACCCCGGTCACACCTGCCGAATGGGCCGCCGTGACCGCCTTGCTGGACCCCTGATGCCGACTGCGTTCCTGACCCTGCTCGACCCCACCCTGGTGATTGAACTGCTGCTGCTGGGCAGCGCCACCGGCTTTCTGGCCGGTCTGCTGGGCATCGGCGGCGGCATGCTGATGGTGCCCTTTCTGACCATGATCTTCGGCGGCCGCGGCGTGCCGCCGGGCATGGCCGTGAAGATGGCCATCGCCACCTCGATGGCCACCATCCTGTTCACGTCGATCTCCAGCGTGCGTGCCCACCATGCGCGCGGCGCGGTGCGCTGGCCGCTGGTGCGCCAGTTCGCGCCCGGCCTGGTGGCTGGCGGCCTGCTGGCCGGCGCCGGCGTGTTTGCAGTGCTCAAGGGCGCCTGGCTGGCACTGGTGTTCGCGGCCTTCGTCGGCTTCTCGGCCACGCAGATGCTGCGCAACAAGAAGCCCAAGCCCAGCCGGCAGATGCCCGGGCCCGGCGGCACCGCCGCGGTGGGCAGCGGCATCGGCTTCATCTCGGGCCTGGTGGGCGCCGGCGGCGCCTTTGTCTCGGTGCCCTTCATGACCTGGTGCAATGTGCCGATGCACAACGCGGTGGCCACCAGCGCCGCACTGGGTTTTCCGATCGCACTGGCCAACACCGCAGGCTACATCGTGGCCGGCTGGAACCTGCCCTCGCCCCTGCCCGGCACGCTGGGCTATGTGATGGTGCCGGCGCTGGCCACCATCGCGCTGGCCAGCGTGTTCACCGCGCCACTGGGCGCACGCGCGGCGCATGCGATGAACGTGGCGCAACTCAAGCGTGTGTTCGCGTTCCTGCTCTACGGCCTGGCCAGCTACATGGCCTGGCGGGCCTTCGCCTGAGCGCCCGGCGTCCCGTCCGGGACGCTGCGGCCCTCAGCTGGGCTCGAAGCGGATGCTGGCCAGGGCCACGGTATTGCCACCGCGGCGGCGCGCCTCGGCCAGCGCGGCCTGGCAGGCGGCGACCAGTTCGTCCTGCCCATGCGCGGTGTGCGGGAAGCTGGCCACACCCATCGACACGGTGAACTCCAGCCGCTCGCCATCGAGCAGCACGATCTGCGTGGCGCACTGGCGGCGCAGACCTTCCATGCGCGAATGCGCGGTGGCCAGGCCCACGCCCGACAGCAGCACCGCGAAATGGCGATCGTCGAGCCGGCACGAGGCATCCATGGCCCGCGTGTTGCCGCGCAGCAGCCGGCCCATGGCCTCGCAGATGCAGGCATGCGCACGCTCGCCCAGCGCTGCCACGCGCGCGCTGGCCGGATCGAGCGCCATGTGCACCAGCGCGAACTCGCGGTGCTCGCGCACCGAGAGATCGAGCTCGCGGCGCATCTGGTCGTCGAAGTGGGCGCGCGTGTTCAGGCCGCTGGCCTGGTCCCGCAGGCTTTGCTCGCCCGACTCGCGGCGCAGCTGCTCATGCGCCTTCTGCAACTGCTCAAGCTGCTCGAGCGCCTGGTTGAGCTGCTGATCGCGCTGGCGCTGCAGCGCCTGGTCCTGCCACACGCTGAGCAGCAGCGCGCGGCCGGCGCCCTGCCCACTCACGCGCAGCACGGTGTACTCGCGGCGCTCGCCGCGGTGCTCGAAACGGTGCTCGCTGGTCAGCACGCCACCCTGGGCCTGGGCGGTCTGGTCGGCGGCACGCAGGGCAGGCACCACCGCAGGCTCAAACAGCTCGACATCGCTGCGGCCCACCACTTCATCGGCGGCGCGGCCCATCAGCGCGGCGAAGGCCGCATTGGCCGCAAGATAACGGCCATCATCCGCGGCCTTCACGGCCAGCGGCCAACCCTGCTGCTGCGCCATGACCTGCAGCGCCTGCGCCTGCAGGCCCAGCACCGATGCGGCAATGGCGGCATCGACCACCGGCACGGCGCGGTCGGACACGAGGGGGGCTGCAATCATGGCGAAGGGTTCAGGCGACGAAGCTTGGGCGGCGGGCTTGGACGTATCGCCGGGTGGATCGATTCTGGGCAGCACACCGCCCCAGGACAAGCGCAGCCTGGGCTGCACCCCTAGGTTCCATCATACCCAGCGGGGCAAGCCGGCCAGCCTTGCGCGGACTGGGAACAACTGCGCAAATGCACAGGTTTTCGCGCGAAGGAGCACGGGCGGCCGATGCATCCGCATGCAGGGCCGCGCCTCATGCCAGCAGGCCTTGCATGCTGTGCTGGTAAAGCCTTGTGAGCTCGTCGAAGCTGGCCAGCAAGGCCTCGCTTTCGCGCGCCAGCTGCCGGGCGGCCTCATGCGGCTCGACGCCTGCCGCGGCACGCCGCACCGCATCCAGCATGCGCTGCCACTGGCCACGCGCGCGGGCCTGCACGGCGCGGATCTCTGCCGTGCTCAGCGGCGCCTGCTCGAGCCACACCAGAGCCTGCTCGAAGCTGTGCACGGCCTGCACGGCCGCGGCCGCCTGGGCATCGGCCGCCACGCCCTGCAACTGCCCGGCCAGCAAGGCCTGCTTGGCCAGGCGCTGCGACAGCATGCGCTGGCGGCCGCAGACGTTCACCACATGCAGGTGCGGCCGGGCGCTGGCGTGATCAAGCGCCGCGGTCAGGGCATCGGCAGCCTCGAGCAGGGCCTCGGCCAGCGCATCAATCTCGGCCAGGCGGCTGGCGGCCTCGCCTGCGCTCACCAGGGCCTCCAGTGGTGGCCACGCGGCCTGCACGGCCTGCAGGCGCTGCGCCGCTGGCGTGGTGAGCGCCAGACCGGCCAGCACCTCGAGCGCGGCGCGCACGCGCTGCACGGTGTCGGCCAGCCATTCGTCGGCGCGGTGGCGCTCCACGTCGATGGCCTGCAGCGCCAGGGCCTTGACCAGGCGCTGCGACAGCATGCGCAGCTGGCCGGCGCGGTTGACCGCCTCGGCCGCCTGCGCCGCCTCGATCAGCCCGCGCGAGACCTCCCCCAGGCGCAGGTTGGCGTGCATCGACGCGGTGCGCAGCACGGCAAAGGCCTGCTCCTCGCTGAGCTGCTGGTGCTGCATCAGCACGCCCTTGGCGCGGTCGACCCACTTGCGCTCTTCCAGCCGGGTGGCGGCGGCCTGCAGTTCGTCGTGCTGGCGCTGCTCATGCGCGAAGCGCAGTCCGGCCCAACGCAGCGCATCGGCCACGGCGCCCGCCTGCAACGGGCCGGGCAGCCAGACCTGCACGCGGGCCGCGATCAGCGCCGCGGCGTCCTCGGGCAGTTGCGTCAGGCCCAGCAGCAGCAGCGGGCGCGGCGCGGTCTGGGCCAGCAGCTGCAGCGCGGCCAGGGTGTCGGCATCCAGCCGCTCGGCATGCAGCGCGACCGTTTCCGGTGCAAGCCGCACGACTTCGCGCACCAAGTTGCGGCATGCACAGGCGCCGCAGACGGCCAGGCCAGCCTGGCGCAGGACCGGCAACAAGGCCTCGGCCAGTGGAAGCTCAGGGGCAGCGATCAACAGGGTCATCGAAGGGCGATCCGGCGTGGCGGCAGCCTGCCACGGTGATGGGACCCCCGAGCATAGGGCAGCCATGGCCCGCGGGCGGCCTGTGCGACCGGCCCCGTGGCATGGAGCTTGCACGGATGACCGCGACTGCACGGGTGTGACGCTGCACCCGGTCCGGCGCCCGCCGGACGCCCCGTTTGGATGCGGGCCCTTGCGGCCGTGCATCCCATGCTTGCGCCAGCCGCCTTCCGGCGCCGCTGGCACACCAGGGGCGGTGCCCTGCTGCGGCACCGGCCCCTGCCCCAATAGAACGTTCCGCCATGTCCGGCTTCAAGACCTTCGTGCGTTCGGGCCACTGGCCCACGCTGTTCGCGGCCTTCCTGTACTTCGATTTCTGCTTTGCGGTGTGGGTGCTCAATGGCGCGATGGGCCCCTTCATCAGCGAGGAGTTCGGCCTGTCGCCGGCGCAGAAGGGCTTCATGATCTCGGTGCCCATCCTGGCCGGCGCGCTGATGCGCTTTCCGCTGGGTGTGCTGGCGCAGTACATCGGCCGCAAGAACGCGGCGATGGTGGAGATGGGCCTGATCGTGGCGGCGCTGCTGTTCGGCTATGTGTTCGTGGACAGCTACGACCGCGTGCTGGCCATGGGCGTGCTGCTGGGCATTGCCGGTGCCAGCTTCGGCGTGGCGCTGAGCCTGGGCAGCGGCTGGTTTCCGGCGCGCTACAAGGGCCTGGCGATGGGCATCGCCGGCGCCGGCAACTCGGGCACGGTGCTGGCCGTGCTGTTCGCGCCCCCACTGGCGCAGCAGTTCGGCTGGCAGACGGTGTACGGCCTGGCCGCGGGCACCATGCTGCTGCCGCTGGCGGTGATGTTCATCGCCGCCAAGGAGCCGCCCGACCGCGACGCGCACCAGAGCCTGCGCGAACACCTGGCCTGCCTGTACGAGCGCGACGGCTGGGCCTTCAGCCTGATCTACGTGGTGACCTTCGGCGGCTTCATCGGCCTGGCGAGCTTTCTGCCCACCTACTTCCACGA
>CAYPDO010000181.1:0-3211 GCA_964409495.1 uncultured Bordetella sp. | reverse complement strand
CGGGCGTGCGCGTGGTGGGCGGCTACATCAGCGACCGCGTGGGCGGCATCGCCACGCTGGGCGGCGTACTGATCGGCGTGGCGGCCAGCCTGCTGCTGTGCGGGCTGGCGGGCCGCTCGCTGGCCATCACCACCTTGCTGTTCATGCTGTGCTTTGCGGCGCTGGGGGCCGGCAATGGCGCGCTGTTCCAGCTGGTGCCGCTGCGCTGGCCGCTGAGCACCGCGGTGGCCGGCTCGATGATCGGCGAGGTGGGCGCGCTCGGCGGCGGCTTCCTGCCCAATGCGATGGGCCTGTCCAAGCAGTTCACCGGCAGCTACCTGGGCGGCTTCGTGGCCTTTGCACTGCTGGCGCTGGGCATGCTGGTGATGCTGCGGCGGCTGCAGATCCGCTGGACACGCACCTGGGCCGAAAAAGGCGGGCGCGCCCGCAGCACCCCTCAAGCGGACGTCCAGCGCACGCGGACTGTCGTGCGATGAATCACAGGCCGGCGGCTTGCGGGATACCGCCCCGGCCATGGCCGGGTCTAGGCTCAACGGGCATCCGGGCCAGGCGCCGGGCTGCAGGAGGGGGTACCGATGGAACAGAGCACGCTGCTGAAGATTGCCCGATTGCGCACCCTGTCCGCGCGCAACGGCAAGGCCTTCGACGTGGTGCGCTTTGCCACCGACCGGCAGTTTGCGCGCGATACGCTGACCACCGTGCTCGACACCGACGACGAGCAGGTGCTGATGCTGGGCCTGGAACTGATGGACGCGCTGAAGATGGTGACACTGGATGCCCCGCCGGTGCCCGTACCGGCCCCCGCGGCGCCGGGCCCGGCCCCCAGCCCGGCCGATGCCACGACCACGCGCTACATCGGCCGCCTGCGCTAGGTCGCCTAGCGCGGCAGGAACAGCAGCCAGACCACCAGCAGCAGGTTGAAGCCCAGCGAGACGGCCAGGGCGATCTGCCACAGCGCCGCCGGGTCGCGGTTGACCAGCGGCGTGGCGGGTGGCGCAGCCAGCGGGCGCGAGGCGCCACGCTCGAGCGCCAGCAGCAGTTCCTCGGCGGTCTGGAAGCGCTGGCGCCGGTCGCGCGCCACGGCCTTCAGCACCACATGGTCCAGCCAGATCGGCAGATCGGGCCGCAGGCGGCTGGGGGCCACCGGGTCGCGCCGGTAGCGCTGGGTCTGGTAGGGCTCGATCTGGCCATAGGGCAGGCGGCCGGTGAGCCAGCGGTACAGCGTGACGCCCAGCGCATAGAGGTCGCTCATCGCATCGGCGTGGCCGGCGCCCTCGGTGGCGGCATCGGCGGCATCGAGCCACTGTTCGGGGTTCATGTAGCTGGGCGTGCCGGCACGCAGCGCGCGCAGCGCAGCCGGCTCGCGGCCCGACAGCGCCGCCCCCAGGTCGAGCAGGCGCCACTGGCCGTCGTCGCCGCGGTGCAGATTGGCCGGCTTCACATCGCGGTGGATCACCCGCTGGCGGTGCAGTCGCGCCAGCGCACGCGTCACGGCGATGGCACCGGCCACCACCTCGTCGGCACCAAAGGCCTGGCCGGTGCCGGCACGCTGCTCGAGCAACTGTTCCAGCGTGTGGCCGCTGTGCCAGTCGAACACCACGTAGAAGGCGCTGGCATCGCGCGGCGTGCGCACGCGCACGAAGCCCCCGCCGTCGCGTGCGCCCGCCGGCGGGCCCACCTGTGCGCCCAGCCAGGCCTCGTGAGCCAGCATCGCCCGCTCTTCGGCATCGCCGGCACGGCTCTCGTGCAGGGTCTTGATCGCCACCAGCGCGCGGCTGGCGTCCTCGCGGGCCTGGTACAGGCGGTGCACGCCGGTGTCGGCCACCAGCGCGGTGACGGTCATGCCGTCGAGCCGGTCGCCCACCTTCAGGCGCGGCGCAGCAGGCAGCTGGCGGCCGGCCAGCAGCGCGTCGTTCAGGCCCTGCTCGGCCAGGCCCTGCACGCGCAGCACCAGGGCGCTGGCGTTGTCGGGGCTGCCGGCATCCAGCGCAGCCTGCACCAGGGTCTCGGCCAGCGCCTGCACATCGGCCTGCCCGTCCGGCCCGTCACGCAGCAGCGCGGCGATGCGCGCCGCTTTCAGGGTGCGGTGCACGCCATCGCTGCTGAGCAGCAGCACATCGCCCACCTGCAGCGCGCCCTGATGAAAATCCACACGCAGCGTGTCTTCGAGGCCCAGCGCGCGCGTCAGGCGGCTGCCCAGGTCGGGGTGATCGAGCGCATGGTCGTGCGTCAGCTGCTGCAGCTGGCCGTCGCGCAGCAGCCAGGCGCGGGTGTCGCCCACATGCGCGGCGGTCCAGGTGTGGCCGTGCAGCACCAGCGCGGTCAGCGTGGTCAGGCCCGAGGCATCGTCGCTGCGGCGGCGGTTGTGGTCGGCCAGCCAGGCGTTGTGGGCTGCGATCAGGCGGTCGAGCGCCACCGTGGTCTCCCAGGTGGCGGGCACGGCGTGGAAATCCTGCACCAGCGAGATCACGGCCGTCTGCGCCGCGGCGCGGCCCTGGCCGCCGGCCGACACACCGTCGGCGATGGCCGCGATCAGGCCACGCGCCGGCTCGCTGCGCGGCGCCGGCAGCGCGGCGCAGAAGTCCTCGTTGTGGGCGCGCAGGCCGCGCTGGCTGGCCTGTCCTACATCGACCTGGAAACTCATGGCGTGCAGCGGCGCAGACAGGCGTGGTGGGGGCGCCATTCTCGCCGCCAGGCCGCCGGGGCGGTGGTCGCCCGCGGGCTTGGCACCTCGATTGCTAAAGCCCTGCCAGGAGACATGGAGCAAGCCGCATGCGCAACAAGATGAAGCTGGTGATGGTGGGCAACGGCATGGCCGGGGTGCGCACGCTGGAAGAGCTGCTGAAGATCGCTCCCGATCTCTACGACATCACCGTGTTCGGGGCCGAGCCGCATCCCAACTACAACCGCATCCTGCTGAGCCCGGTGCTGGCTGGCGAGCAGACCGAGGACGACATCGTGCTCAACCCGCTGCAGTGGTATGCCGGGCACGGCATCACGCTGCACCTGGGCCGCAGCGTGACGCAGATCGACCGCACGCGCCGCGTGGTGCGCGCCGACGACGGCACCGAGGCCGCGTATGACCGCCTGCTGATCGCCACCGGCAGCACGCCCTTCGTGCTGCCGGTGCCGGGCAAGGACTTGCAGGGCGTCATCGCCTACCGCGACATCGCCGACACGCGCACGATGATCGAGACCGCCAAGACGCACC
>CAYPDO010000180.1:0-8102 GCA_964409495.1 uncultured Bordetella sp. | reverse complement strand
ACCGCGGACGCATACGTGTACGAGAATCCGCACGCGCTGCCGCGCGTGCTGTTCACCACCAGCACCCGCGACGACCGCGTGCACCCCGGCCATGCGCGCAAGATGGCCGCGCGCCTGGCCGAGCGGGGCCACGCGCCGCTGTACTACGAGAACATCGAGGGCGGCCACGGCGGCGCGGCCGACAACGCCCAGAAGGCCGACATGCTGGCGCTGGAGTTCAGCTTTCTGTGGCAGCAGCTGGCGCGCCCAGACTGAACACGAAGCACGCGCCCTCGCCCGGCCGGGCCTCGGCGCGGATGTGGCCGCCGTGCCGCTCGACGATGCGCGCGGCAATGGCCAGGCCCACGCCGGTGCCCTCGAACTCGTCGGCGCGGTGCAGGCGCTGGAACACGCCGAACAGCTTGCCGGCATAGCGCATGTCGAAACCGGCGCCGTTGTCGCGCACGGCATAGGCCAGGTGGCCGTCGGCCGTGCGCTCGGCCGAGAACGCGATGCGCGGCTGGGCCTGGTGGCGGGTGTATTTCACCGCGTTGTCGATCAGGTTGGCGAACACCTGGCGCAGCAGGTTGGCATCGGCCATCGCATCGGGCAGCGGCGGCAGCTGCACGGTGATGCCGCGGCGCGCCAGCTCGTCGGCATGTTCGTCCAGGCAGGCCTGTACCAGCGGGCCCACCGGCACCGCGCTGCGCACCAGCGGCTCGCGCGCGCTGCGCGCAAAGCGCAGCAGGTCGCGGATCAGCCGGTCCATGCGCTGGGCGCTGCCGCGCAGCAGGTCGAGCATGTGCCGGCCCTCGGCGTCGACACCCGCGGCATGGTCGCGCAGCAGCAGCGTGGACAGGCCGTCGATGGACCGCAGTGGCGCACGCAGGTCGTGCGAGACCGAGTAGGCGAAGGCGTCAAGCTCGCGGTTGCTGGCCTCGAGCGCACGGGTGCTGGCCTGCAAGGCGCTGGTGCGCTGGGCCACGCGCTGCTCGAGCTCGGCGTTCAGCCGGCGCAGCGCGGCCTGCTCGCGCGCGGCGGCCACGCGGTGGTAGGCGTTCTCGAGCGCCAGCGGCAGCAGCTGCAGCAGGTGGGCGTTCTTGGGCAGGTAGTCGGTGGCGCCCAGGCGCAGCGCCTCGGCGGCGACATCCTCACTGCCCTGGCCGGTGGCCAGCACCAGCGGGATGTCGAGGCCGCGGTCTTCGCGCACGGCCTTCAGCAAGTCGAGCCCGCTGTTGCCGGGCAGGCGGTAGTCGACCAGCAGCACATCGATGTCGCATGGCGCGGAGGCATCGGCCGGCAGCAGGGCCAGCGCGGACGGGGCATCGGCCACCGAATGCAGGCGCAGGTGCGGCGCGTGGCGCGCGAGATGGCGGCGGGTGAGGTCGACGTCCTGGGCCTGCGGCTCGACGTACAGCACCTGCAGCGTGCGCGTGCGGCGGGCGCGGTCGGCGCCCACGCGCGCATGGGCAGCGCGCAGCGTGGCGCCCAGGCGCTCGTGCAGGTCGTGGCGCTTGACCAGGTAGTCGTCGGCGCCGGCACGCAGCGCGGCAATGGCCAGGCTCTCGTCGCCCTGGCCGGTGAGCGCCACCACGGTGAGCGGCGAATCCTGCTGGCGCAGCTCGATGATCAGCTCGAAGCCATGGCCGTCGGGCAGGCGCAGATCGGTCAGCAGCAGCTCGTGGCCGGCGCCGGGCGCCGCCAGGCATTCGCGCGCCGCCTGCAGCGTGCGGGCCACCACCAGCCCGTTGGCGAGCCCGGCCTCGGCCAGTGCGCGGCCGATCAGGTCGGCGTCATGCGCGTCGTCTTCCAGCAGCAGGATGTGCATCAGGTGTCCGGCAGGCCTAGACCGGCGGCTGATTGACCAAGGTCCAGTAGACGTCGAGCTGCTCGGTCACATCCATGAACTTCTCGAACTCGACCGGCTTGACGATGTAGGAGTTGGCGCCCAGCTGGTAGGCCGACTGCACGTCGCCATGCTCGGCCGAGGTGGTGAGCACCACCACCGGCACGGCGCGCAGCGTCGGGTGGCCCTTGAGCTCGCGCAGCACCTCCAGGCCATCCACACGCGGCAGCTTCAGGTCGAGCAGCACCACCACCGGCCGCGGCTCGCCGGCCTCCCAGCGCGGGATCCAGGCCAGCGCCTCCTCGCCGTCACGTGCCACGATGACCGGATTGCTCACCTTGCGCCGCCGGAAGGCACGCAGCGTCAGGTCGACGTCCATCGGGTTGTCCTCGACCAGCAGGATAGGGTTGTCCTTGTTCATCGCGATCCTGGAAGCTCAAGCCGGAAGATGGCGCCCTCGCCGGGACGGCTCTCGGCGCTGGCGGCGCCGCCCATGCGCTCCATGGCCTTGCGCACGATGGCCAGGCCCACGCCGGTGCCCGGGTAGTCTTCCGCGCGGTGCAGGCGCTGGAAGATCTCGAAGATGCGGTCATGGAAGCGCATGTCGAAGCCGATGCCATTGTCGCGCACCCACAGCGTTACCGCCCCGTCGGCGCGCCGCTCGCCCCCCAGCTCGATGGTCAGCGGCACGCCGGTGCGGCCGAACTTCAGCGCGTTGTCGACCAGGTTGCGCAGCGCCATCTCCAGGCCCTGGGCATCGGCCCGGGCGTGCAGGTCGGCGGGCAGGTTCAGGCTGATGCGGGCACCGCGCTGCTGGGCGGCCTCCTGCGTGGCGCCCAGCACCGCCTGCGCCAGCGGTGCCAGCGCCACGTCGCCCAGGGCCAGGCTGCGGCGCTCGAGCCGGGAGTAGGCCAGCAGGTCGTCGATCAGCTGGCCCATGTGCTGCGTGGCCTGGCGGATGTGGGACAGGAACTGCCGGCCCTCCTCGTCCAGCTGGTGGGCATGGTCGCGCTGCAGCAGCCGGCCATAGCCGTCGATGCCCCGCAACGGCGCTTTCAGATCGTGCGAGACCGAGTAGGTGAAGGTCTCCAGCTCGCGGTTGACGCGGCGGATGCGCGCCACCGTGGCGTCCAGCTCGGCGTTCAGGCGGTCGACCTCGGTGATGTCGACGAAGCACACCAGCGCCGTGCCGTCGCTGCTTTCGTCCAGCGCGGGCAGCGACATCGACAGCAGCAGGTTCAGCGGCTGGCCGTCGGGCAGGGTCTGGCGCCGCTGCCAGGTGTGCTGGCGCTGGCCATGCCACAGGGCGAGCAGCTCGTTGATGAAGTCGCCCACGCCCTCGGGCGTGTCGAACACCGTCTCCAGCGTGCGCGGCTGGCCATCGGGCAGGGCCACGCGGCGCAGCTCGGCGGCCTTGCGGTTGACCTTGAGCACACGCACCGCGCGCAGGCACTGGCGCACGAACTCGGGATGGCTGGCGAAATAGGCGGCCGGGTCGCTGACGCCCTCCTCGCGCAGCGCGTTGAGCAGGCGGCGCGCGCCGCTCCAGTCCTGCTCGTGGATGGCCACCGGCACGGCCTCGAAGATGCGCCGGTGGCGCTGCTCGCTGGCCTGCAGCTGCGCGGTGCGCTCGGCCACGCGCAGCTCCAGCTCGGCGGCCAGGCGGCGGGCCTCGGCCTCGGCATCGCGGCGGTCGGTGATGTCGATGCACGAGCCCACCAGCTCCAGGACGCCACACTCGCCGCGCGCCAGCCTGAATTCGTCGCGCAGCCAACGCCAGCGGCCGTCACGATGGCGGAAGCGGTACTCCACCACCACCGGGCCGGCGGCTGCCTCCAGCCCGGCCATGGCCGCGGTGACGGCGGGCAGGTCGTCGGGATGCACATGCTGGCGCCAGAAATCCGCATCGGCCATGAAATCCTGCGGTCGGTAGCCCAGCAGCGGCTCGATGTTGGCGGAGTAGAAGGTGGCGCCGTAGTTGCCCTCGTGCCGGGCGCTGTAGATCACCGCGGGCGTGTGGTCGAGCAGGTAGGCCAGGCGCTGCTCGCTGGCGCGCAGCGCGTCCAGCAGGCGACGGCGCTCGGTGATGTCGCGGCTGATGACCAGCACGCTGTGCACATGGCCGAGCTCGTCGGTCTCGGGCACCACCAGCGATTCCCAGGTGCGAACGCCCTGCGGGCCGGGAAAGTCGAACTGCATGCGCTCGGACGGCGCGCCACCGAACACCCGCTCGAGCAGTTGCCCCCAGGTCTGCACCAGCGCTGGCGGCATGCCGAGTTCGCCAAGGGCGCGGCCGATGAAGGCTTCCGGCGCCAGGCCGGTGGCCCCGCGCACCGCCGCGTTGGCGTAGACATGGCGGCCGTTGCGGTCGAAGCGCACCACCGTGTCGGGCAGGTTGTCGGCCAGCGCGCGGATCTGCGCCTCGCGTCGGACCAGGCCGCGGTGCACCTGCTCGGCATCGGCCAGCGCGGCATCCAGCTGCCACAGTGCCCACAAGGCGCCGCCGCCCAACAGCAGCCAGGCCGCCACCAGCACGCCCGGAGGCAGCGGCAGCAGCACTGCCACCACCGAAAGCAGCAGCAGCAGCGCCATGCCGGCGGCCGTGCCGCGCAAGCGGCGTCGCCAAGGCGACAGCCCAGCGCTGTCCACGGGCGCCGTCAAGGGCGACCTGCCTGCTCGCGCCGGCGGCGTCGCTGCAACTTCCCCCACACTGTTTTCCTCCCTGCCGCGGGCCGGCGGACATGCGTGCCCGCTGCACCCGGTCTGCCATGATCCCTGGTGACCATGCTAAGCCACACGACGCACGGACGCCTTGTGCCCCGACACAGGGTCTGGTGACGGGCTTTGCAAGAATGGCGCC
Organism: uncultured Bordetella sp.; assembly: GCA_964409495.1. Classification (GTDB taxonomy): domain Bacteria; phylum Pseudomonadota; class Gammaproteobacteria; order Burkholderiales; family Burkholderiaceae_C; genus Pseudaquabacterium. Next base: position 3,417 of record CAYPDO010000180.1, on the reverse strand, counting down.
CATGGCCCATGACCCGTTCCGGCTTGCCGGCTGCACCACGTCGGCGCGGATGGACGCGGCCTGGCTGAGCCGGCCGGCGCCGCCGCCGCTGGATGTCTTCATCGCCCGGCTGTGGACCCACACACGCCCCGCCGGCCTGGCCCATGCGCGGGAATGGGGCCTGCCCAGCGGCCATGCCGACCTGGTGGTACCGCTCGACCGGCTGCATGTGCAGCGCTACGCCGATGCGCAGGATGGCCATGGCAGCCGCCTGGCCGGCGGTGTGCTGCAGGGCGCGATGCGCCGGCCCACGCTGCGCGACACCTCGCAGCCCTCGGTTGTGGTGGGCGCGCATTTCCGCGCTGCCGGCCTGTGCGCGCTGTGGCCCGGGCCGGCCGATGCGCTGGCTGGCCAGACGCTGGCGCTGGATGCGCTGTGGCCGGGCTGGTCGGACCGGCTGCGCGACCGCATCCACCAGACCGGCGCACTGCACCAGCCGCTGCGCCGGCTGGAGCTTCTGGCCCAGGCGCTGCGCGAGCGCCTGCTGCACACCGCGCCACCCGACACGATGGTGCTGTGGGCGCTGGAGCGCCTGCGCCTGGGCCAGCCGGTGGGCGCGGTGCAGCGCGCCAGCGGGTGGGCGCCGGCCAGCTTCATCCGGCGCTTTCGCGCGGCCTGCGGCCTGACGCCGCAGCAATACCTGGCGGTGCGCCGCTTCCAGCAGGCGCAGCACGCCGGCCATGCCGGCATGGCCTGGGGCGATGCAGCCCAGGCCGCCGGCTATGCCGACCAGGCGCACCTGGTGCGCGAGTACCGGCGCCATGCCGGCCTCCCGCCGGGCCAGGCGCGGCGCGCCGCCACGGGCTGGGCCGCCCACCTGGCCTGCGCCTGAGCACGGCAGCATCGGGCAGCAGACAGGCCTGAAAAAACGTTCAAGACGCCGCGGCCCCTGCTGGCATAGGCTGGCGGGCGCGCAGCGGCTGCAGACGGCCGGCGCCCCCCCAAGGAGAACCCTGCATGACGATCCACGAGGCATTCAGCTACCTGCGCGTGCAGGGGGCGGCCCAGGCCATCGATTTCTACTGCCGCGCGCTCGGCGCGGTGGAGCGCTTCCGGCTGGTCGAGCCCGACGGCCGCATCGGCCATGCCGAGCTCCAGCTCGGCCCGGTGGTGCTGATGCTCAGCGAGGCTTTCCCCGAATACGGGCTGCTGGCGCCGTCCGAAGGCGTGGCGCTGGGTGCCGCGATCCACCTGCATGTGGACAACTGCGATGCCTGGGCAGCGCGCCTGGTGGCCGCGGGCGGCACGCTGGAGATGCCGCCCACCGACCAGTTCTACGGCGAGCGCAGCGCCCGGGTGTGCGATCCCTTCGGCCACCGCTGGCTGCTGGGCCATGCCATCGAGACGCTCACGCCCGAGGAAATGCAGCGCCGCTACACCGCGCTGCTGTCGGGCGATCAGGCAAAGGCATAGGGCCCGCCGCGCTGCAGCGCGCGCTGGTAGGCCGGCCGCGCATGGATGCGCTGCAGGAATGCGTGCAGGCGCGGCCGCGAAGCGTCCAGCCCGGCGCGCTGCGCGGCGGCCTCGAGCGGAAAGCTCAGCATGATGTCGGCGCCGGTGAGCTCGTCGCCGGCAAACCAGGCGCTGCGGCCGAGCTCGGCCTCCATGAAATCGAGCTGGCGCTTCAGGTTGGGCAGCACCATCGCGTCCATCACCTTGCGGCTGATGCCGCGCGCGACCGGCTTGATGAAGAACGGCATCGGCGCACTGGCCACGCGGTCGAAGATCAGCTTGAGCAGCAGCGGCGGCATGGCCGAGCCTTCGGCAAAGTGCAACCAGTAGCGGTAGCGCAGCGCCTCGGGGCTGCCGGCCACCGGCAGCAGGCGGCCCTGGCCGTGGCGCTCGAGCAGGTACTCGATGATGGCACCGGTCTCGGCCACGGTGATGTCGCCGTTCTGGATCACCGGGCTCTTGCCCAGTGGATGCACCTGCAGCAGCTCGGGCGGGGCCAGCATGGTCTGGGCGTTGCGCTGGTGGTGCCGGATCTCATAGGGCAGGCCCAGTTCCTCGAGCAGCCAGAGCACGCGCTGCGAGCGCGAGTTGTTCAGGTGGTGGACGATGATCATCGCGGGGCCAGCGGGTGGTGACGCAAGGGCGCGCATTGTCCACGCCCGCCCGGCCCGCGGCGCGCCGCGGGGCTTGTGGCGTCGGCAGCGCCGGGTGTCGTCAGCCGCGCCACAAGGCCAGCGCCAGGGCGGGCGGCAGCGCCAGGCACAGCGCAACATTGAGCCCCATGGCCGGCAGCAGCGCGCGCGGTGCATCGGCATGCCGCATGGCCTGGGCGGCCACCCAGGCGGCCGGCCCGGCCGCCGGCAGCAGCCACAAGACGGCCGGCGGCAAGGCGCCGGCCCACACCCCCAGCGGCAGTGTGCCCAGGCTGGCCGCCAGCAGGCCGGCCAGCACCCGCGCCGCGCGTGGCCGGCCCCACAGCAGTGGCAGATGGCGCCGGCCCACGCGCCGGTCGGCCGCCACATCCGGAAACTGGTTCAGCAGCAGCAGGCCGCTGGCCAGCAGACCCGGCACCAGCGAAGCGACCCAGGCGGTGACGCTGTGGCGGCCGGTGAGCGCCAGCTGCGTGCCCACCACCATCAGCGGCCCGATGCCCAGGCCCGGCGCCAGCAGGCACAGCCAGGGGTGGCGGGTGATCCAAGGGGTGTAGGCCAGCACCAGGGCCAGGCCGGCCAGGCCAACAGGCAGCAGCGCCAGGCCCTGACGGCGCAGCAGGGCCTGGCCGGCGGCGGCACAGACCAGCAGCAGCAGCAGGCCCAGCGCCAGTGCCCAGTGCCGGGCCTCGGGCCGCGCCTGCAGCGCACCACTGCCGCCCGAGAAGGGTGTGCGCTCGGTGTGCGCGTCCAGGCCGGACCGGGCGTCGTGCCATTCGTTGAGCACATTCACGCTGGCATGCGCGGCCAGCGCGCCGCCCAGCACCAGAGCCAGGTCGGCGCCGGCGATGGCCACACCGGGCAGGCGCGATGCACTGGCCAGGCCCACGCTGACGCAGGCCGGCGTGAGCAGCAGGAACGGCGGGCGCAGCGTGCGCCACAGGGTGCGCGCCAGGCTGGGGCGCGCGGCAGCGGAGGATGCCTGGTCAGCGGCCGGATGCATACCGGTCAGCGTATCACCGCCCGGGCCGCGCCGGCGCGCCGGCGGGCTGCCATCAGCGGCTGTGCCGTGTCAGATCGACATGCGCTCGCGCACACCGTCGGCCGCCATGTCGGCGCCGCGGCCGCGGGCGATGACCTCGCCGCGTTCCATCACCAGGTACTGGTCGGCCAGCTCGGCGGCAAAGTCGTAGTACTGCTCGACCAGCACGATGGCCATGGTCTTGCGGTCAGCCAGCATGCGGATCACGCGGCCGATGTCCTTGATGATGCTGGG
>CAYPDO010000179.1:0-8115 GCA_964409495.1 uncultured Bordetella sp. | reverse complement strand
GTTGCCCACGCGGTGCTGCAGCGGAATGCGCCACTGCCAGCCCCACGCGTGCGCGATCGAGCGTGTGTAGGGCACAGCCGGGCCCACCGCGGCCGTCTGCACCGCCACGGCGCTGTCGCAGGGCAGCCAGTGCGACCAGTTCTGGTAGCCCACGCCCAACGTCTGGCCCAGCAGCAGCGAGCGGATGCCGGTGCAGTCGATGAACAGATCGCCCTCGATCAGCGCGCCGTTGTCCAGGCGCAGGGCCTGGATGTCGCCGGGCTCGCCTGCGTGCGCTGCCGGCGCCTGGCGCACCTCGACGATCTTGCCCTCGATGCGCTGCACACCATGGGTCTGGCTCAGCTGGCGCAGAAAGCGTGCGTACAGCGTGGCATCGAGGTGGTAGGCGTAGTTCAGACCGTTGCGCGGCAGGTGGGCAAAGCGGCTTTCCTCGGCGGCGCGCAATTCCAGGCAGTAGGCGCCGTAGTCGGCGGCCAGGCCGCGTGCGCGGCCCTTCAGCCAGAAGTGCTGGAAGCCGGCCGTCCAGTGGTCCTGGCCCGTCAGGCCGAAGGAGTGGATGTAGTCTTCGCCCACATTGCGCCAGTTCTCGAAGCGGATGCCCAGCTTGAAGGTGGCCTGCGTGGCGGCCATGAACTCCTGCTCGTGGATGCCCAGCAGCTCATGAAACGTGAGCAGCGTGGGGATGGTGGCCTCGCCCACGCCCACGGTGCCGATCTCGTCGGACTCGATCAGCGTGATGTCCAGCAGCTTGCCCAGGGTCTTGGCGATGCAGGCGGCCACCATCCAGCCGGCCGTGCCGCCGCCGGCGATGACGATGCGGCGGATGGGCGGCAGCGGACGCGTTTCTTGGGTGCTGGGGTTCATGGGGCGTCTTTTTCGGGGGGCGGGGAGTTATCTCGTCAATCGCTTGATGGTCTGCAGGCGCAGTGCCTGTGCGTTGCTGGCGTCCAGCGGCGCCAGCACGCTGCGGGCATGCGGCGGGATGTGCCCGGCGGTGTCGGCGCCCGCGTCGAACACATAGTGCGAGAACAGCGTGCGCCAGGCCTCGCGCTGGGCCGGGGGCAGGTCGCGCAACGTCAGCAGGGCCATCAGCAGCGTGGCCATGGGTGAATCCATGTGCGCCGGGCTCTGCCGCCACCAGTAGTTCACCAGCACGTTGAAGGGTGCCAGCGCCTCCACCTGATGCCACCACATGCTGGGGATGAAGATCGCGTCGCCGGGCCCCATCTCGGCCACCTGGGCCACCTTCAGCGCATTGGCGAAGCGTGGAAAGCGCGCGAAATCGGGCGCCGCCATGTCCACCAGGCTGATCGCCTGGCCGGCCGGCGTGAGATCGAGCGGGCCCACATACAGGTCAGCCACGGCCTCGGGCGGAAACAGCGTGAAGCGCCGCTGCCCGGCCACCACGCAGGCGATGTTGTCAGGCAGATCGAAGTGCGCGGCGATGCGCGTGCGGTTGCCCAGCCACAGGCTGACCAGCGGATCGCGCGCCTGGAAGGCCGGGTCGGTGAGGTCGTTGGCGGCGCGAAAGCCCGGCAGGCAGCTGTCGACCGAGGTGGAGCCCACGTACAGCGCCGGCGGCGCCGGCGAGCCGGGCGGCACCGCGGCCAGCTGCAGCAGCGCATCCAGCACCCGGCCCAGGCGCCCGCCCTCGCGGCGGAAGTTCAGGCCGGTGAGGCTGTCGTTGTAGAAGAAGCGCCCGCCGATCTCGGGCTGGCCCAGCAGCACGCCCACGGCTGCATCGGCGCCGAAGCCGCGCAGGTACTCGGCCGCTTCACGCGTGCCCTGCAGGCCGGCGCGCACCATGGGCCAGTGCGCCACCAGGCCGCGCAGCAGCAGCGGCTGGGTGCTGGTGAGCACCTCGTCGGGCAGCGCATCGGCGCGCAGGCCGTGCAGCTCGCGCATCGGGGTCATGCGGGTTCCCGGGGCGCGCTTCAGGCCAGGCCCGCCAGGCGGCGCTTGCGCCGCTCGATCAGCGCCGGGAACTGCGCCGTGGAGGCCAGCACCATGTAGATCAGCGCCAGGTGGCCGGCATGGTGCAGCGCGGTGAGCGCGCGGCTGTCGAGCGCGGCCAGGCGCTCTTCGTGGATCGTGTAGTAGCCGGCCAGGCGGCTGGTGCTGCCGTCGTCATCGGTGAGGTCGAGCACGAAGGATTCCAGCAGCTCGTGGCCCAGCAGCGCGTCGATGAAGGCCGGCAGCTGCTGCACGCCCTCGTGCAGCGCGCCCAGCAGGCCGGTGATGCGCGCAAGGTAGGGGCTGGGCATGCCCATGGCATCGAACACCGGTTCGCCATGGCTGCGGCTGATGCGCGGGTGGGCCAGGTCGACATGCACGTTGAGCTGGTCGCCGGCGCGGCCGATCAGGAAGGGCTGGCGCTCCACGCTCATCGGCAGGCAGGGCGCGTCCCAGCCGTTCAGGCCCAGGAACAGGTTCTGCCCCGGCTCCAGGCCGAACAGCGCCACCGGCTGGTAGCTGCCATCGGCAGTGGGCTCGAACACGATGGGGTAGCAGGCCTGCACGGCGCGGAACTCGGCGGGCACCACCAGGGCCGACATGGCCTCGTCACCCCAGGCCGCGCCGCGGCTGGTGAGGATGCGCAGGTCGGCGTGCTGGGCGGGGTCGAGCGCAAGGGCTTGGGCGGTCATGGCAGGGGGGCGCGGTGAGGAACGAAGAGGGGCAGGATGCTCAGGCCGCCTGCGCGGCAGGCACGGCCTGCAGGCCGTGCTGGCGGATGTGCGTGATCAGCGTGCGGTTGTCGGGCAGCCCGGCCAGCATGCGGCGCGCCAGCTGGGCGGCCTCGCGCACACGGGCCTCGGCCAGCGCGGGGGGATCGATGCGGCGCGTGCCGGTGCCCGCCTCGGGCCGGAAGCCCATGCCGTACAGCACGTACTGCCAGCTGGCGGACGGAAACACCTCGTCGATGCGCTCGAAGTCATGCCGGTAGGGGGGCCGGCTGCGCCACAGCTGCAGCTGCTCGCGCAGGCGCCCGGGCTGGGTGGCCTCGCGGCGGTGGTCGTGCCAGTAGCCGCTGCCGGTGCGGTCGTCGCGCCGGCCCAGCACGTAGTGCAGCTTCAGGAACTCGACCACGCGTTGCCAGCGGTGCGCGAAGCGCTCATTGAAGCGGCGCGCCACGATGTCCATGTCGGCGCGCGTGGCCGGCATCTCGTCGCAGATCATCGCCGCCGACAGCTCCACCAGCGCCAGCGCCGAGGCCTCCAGCGGCTCGATGAAGCCCGAGGCCAGGCCCACGGCCACGCAGTTGTGCTGCCAGAAGCGGGTGCGATGGCCGGGCTCGAAGCGGATCGCGCGCGGCACCAGCCGCTGTGCGGCGGCCGGGCCGCCGCTGGCCTGCACATGGGCCAGCAGCGCCGCGGCGGCGGCCTCGTCGCTGGTGTGGGCGCTGCTGTAGACATGGCCCACGCCGCGCCGCGTGGGCAGGCCGATGTCCCAGATCCAGCCGGTGGCGCAGGCGGTGGCGATGGTCTGCGAGGCGATCGGCGCCTCGGGCGTGGCATAGGGCACCTGCAGGGCCAGCGCGCGGTCGTTGAACAGCACGTCGCGCACGCTGCGCAGCGGCACGCCGTAGTGCTGGCCGATCAGGCGCGAGGCCAGGCCGGAGCAGTCGATGAACAGGTCGCCAGCGACCTCGCCGGCGCCGTCGCCCGCGCCGCGCGTCACCAGGGCGGCGATGTCGCCGGCGACCGGGCCGCCGGGTGCGCCCGCGGTGTGGCAGCGCACCGCCGTGACCTCGTCGACGACATGGCGCACGCCCAGGCGCTGCACCGCATGCGTGCGCAGCGCCAGGCCGAACTTGCCCGCATCGAAGTGGTAGCCGTAGTTGGCCACCGCCGCGTATTCAGGCGTGGCGGCCTGCTTGGGCGCGCGGCCGGCATCGCACAGCGCCGGCTGGTGGCTCACCAGCGGGGCGAACGCGGCCTGGCCATGCCGGGCCAGCCAGGGCGCCACCAGGTCAACATCGCCATAACCTTGCGGCAGCGAGAACGGGTGGTGGTACACATCGGCCGGCCCGCCATCCACCCAGCCATCGAAGCGTGAGCCCTGCTTGAACGAGGCATCGCAATCGCGCACCAGCGTGGCCTCGGGCAGGCCGATGCGGCGCAGCGTGTCGCGCATCGTCGGCCAGGTGCCCTCGCCCACGCCGATGGGCGGCAGCTCGGCCGATTCCACCAGCGTGACGCGCAGGCCATCGGCATCGGCCGCGCGGTGGCCGGCCGCGATCAGCGCGGCCACCAGCCAGCCGGCCGAGCCGCCGCCCAGCACCACCACATGGCGGATCGCATGGTTCACGGTCGAGCCCATCGAAGAACCGTCATGCAGGCACTTTAAACGCAGCCGCCAGGGGCTGCGACGCGGTGCGCAGGAACCGCCGCGCGCGGGCTCAGCTGGGGTCGGGCAGCGCCGCCGTACACCCGTACGGCGGGCGGCACAGGCCCGAGATGTGCATGCACAGCAGGTTCATGCGTGCCTGGTCAGAACGTGTAGCGTGCGCCGGCCAGGAAACGGCGGCCGGTCTGCGTGGCGTACTCGAGCTGGTGCTCGTTGCGGCTGTGCAGGCGGATCACGCCATCGGTGAGGTTCTGCAGCTCCACCTGCAGCGACAGGTTCTTGTTGAGCTTGTAGCCGAAGTTCACATCCAGCTGGCCATAGGCCTGGGTGTAGACCGGGTTGGGGCCTACGCCGTCGAAGCGGCCCGACAGGAACTTGCCGCGCCAGTTGTAGGCGGCGCGCACATGCCACTGCTCGTTCTCCCAGAAGCCCACCAGGTTGGCCGAGTTGCCCAGGCCTTCCAGCGCGAACTGCTCACCCAGGCTGGCGTCGTCGTACTTCAGGCCCGACATCACCAGGGTGTAGTTGGCGCCCAGGCCGAAGCCGGTGTTGCCGAAGCGGTGCTGCAGGTTCACCTCCACCCCGCGCAGCCCGGCCGCCTTCTGGTTGGCCGGCACGGTGATGTTGAAGTTGGCGATCGGATCACCCGCCACGCCCGGGATGATGCCGGTGGCGATGCCGCCGGTGTCGCCCTGCAGCACCACGCCGTTCTTGCCGTTGAAGGTGCGCAGGATGTAGTTGCGCACGCACTGGATGTCGCTGGTGACGCAGCCCTTGGCCACGGCCTCGTTGTACATCGCACCGCCGATGGGCGTGGGCAGGTTGAAGGGCGTGGACTTCTTGACCGTGACGCCGATGTAGTTGTCGATCTTCTTCTCGAACAGGCCCACGGCCACATAGCTGGCCTTGCCGTAGTAGTACTCCAGCGAGATGTCCGAGTTCTTGCTCTTCAGTGGCTTGAGGTTGGGGTCGCCCGACGAGCCGGTGCCGCCGTCGAAGCGCACCGGGTTGCTCAGCGTCTGCCCGCCCTGGATGTCACCCCAGCCCGGCCGGCCGATGCTCTCGCCGTAGCTCAGGCGCAGCTTCAGGTTGTCGGTCAGGTCGGTGTCGAAGTCGATGCTGGGCAGCACGTGGCTGTACTTGCCGGTCTGCGTGGTGAAGCCCGACGCGCCGTACTTGACCAGCAGCTCGTTGTTCGATTCCCAGCTGATGCCGGTGGCGATCGGCACCATGGCCGACGAGACGACCTTGGTGCTCTCGTAGCGCAGGCCGGCGTTCATGGCCACCGGCTGGCTGCCCAGCATGAACTCGCGGCCATACTGCAGGTACAGGCTTTGCGACTCTTCCTTCACGCGGCGGTCGGTGCTGTAGGTATTGGGCGCCAGGAACTGCGCCTCGTCGCCCACCAGCTTCGCGGCGATGTCGCGCACGGTCTTGAAATCCCACACGTTCCACTGGTTGAACATGCGCGGATCGCTGCTGCCCGAGATGCGGCTGAAGTACTTGGCCAGCGTGTCGCTCTGGAAGGCGCTGTCGGGGTAGTCGGCCGGCGTGCCGGTGCCGCCCCAGGTGCCGCGGTCGACGTTGCCGTAGGCGGTGCGGTTGTTGGCCGTGGTCAGGCTCAGGCCGAAGTCGAGCTTGGAGGCATCCTGGAAGCGGTACTTGCCATGCAGCTGCAGCTGGTCGATCTCGGCCTTCATGTAGCTGTTGCGGAAGGACGAGCCGGTGACCAGCTGCTCCGAGGTCGGGATGCTGGTGTTGGTCAGCATCAGCACCGGGAAGTCCCTGGAGAAGTCCACCGCGGTGTCGCCGCGGCGGAACACCGCGCTGCCCAGCACCGCGTCGCTGCCGTAAGGGCTGTCGGGGCGAGTGGTGGAGGTGGAGTGGTGCACGTCGGCGGCGAAGCGCAGGCGGTCGCTGACCTTCCAGTCGAGGTTGAAGCCGAGCGAACGCAGCTCGGTCTTGGTGGCGAACTGGGCGGCGCCCATGGCCACGTCGCTGTTGCCGGCGGGGATCAGCTCCTTGTACAGCAGCGGCGCGGCCACCGGGCCGTTGGTCCAGCTGGTGGTGGACGGGCCGAAGTTGAACCAGGCCGACAGGTCATTGCGCTTGGACTGCACCGTGTAGTCCGACAGCGTGTAGTCCAGCGTGGTGGTGATGTTGCTGGCCGGCTTGTATTGCAGCGTCAGCTGGCCGTTGATGCGCTCGCGCTGCACGCCGGTGGTGCTGTAGTTGATGTTCTGCGGCACCGAGTAGATGTCGGTGGCGCCGGGGCGGTTGGTGATGCGCTCGCTGCCGGGGCTGCCGTTCTGCGGGATCGTGCCCCAGTTGTTCTCGTCGCCCTTGAAGCTGCGCCAGCCGTTGCCCACCGACACCTGGTTGTAGCCGCCGTGGCGCTTCTGGTAGCTGGCGGCAATGGCCACGCCCACCGTGTTGCCGGCAAAGGTGTTGCTGTACAGGCCCGAGACCTCGGGCGTCATCGCATCGCCCTTGACCGTGCCGGGCAGGCGGCTGTTCGAGTCGTCGAACATCGTCTTGATGCCCACCGTGGCCTTCAGCCCGGGGTCGTCCAGCGGCCGCGTGGTCTTGACGTTGATGGTGGCGCCGATGCCGCCACTGGGGTTGGCGGCGCGGCTGGTCTTGTAGACCTCCAGCGCGCTGATCGATTCAGCCGCCAGGTTGGCAAAGTCGAAGGCGCGCGAGTTCGACGGGCCGGTGCCGGCAATGGTGCTGGCCGGCATCTGGCGGCCGTTGAACAGCACCAGGTTGAAATCCGGGCCGACGCCGCGCACGGTGACCTTGGAGCCCTCGCCCTGGCTGTTGCGGTCAATCGCCACGCCGCTGATGCGCTGCATGGCCTCGGCCAGGTTGGCATCGGGGAAGCGGCCGATGTCCTCGGCGACGATGCCGTCGACGATGCCATGCGCCTCGCGCTTGAGCGCCAGCGCCGATTCCACGCTCTTGCGGATGCCCTTCACCACCACGGTCTGCGTGGGCTGGCTGGCCGCGGCGGCCGGGGCGGCGGCGGCCTGCTGGGCCTGGGCCGCCGTAGCGCCGGCCAGCATCATGCCGCAGGCGGCGGCCAGGCGCGTCACGCGGAAGGCCGGCGGCCGGCCTGCCGGACGGATCGCGTGGTGTGGATAGTTCATGGGCTTGTCTCCGACATTCGTGGACGAGCGGGCCTGCGCAGCCTTGCGATCGGCCGCCCTGCCCGGGTCTGCTGCTGGGGCGCCAACCAGCTTGAAAGCGCTTGCAAGAGCGTAAAGCCACGCCTGCCGATTACCACCTAGTAGTCACCCTTGGTGTTGTTGCAAGCGCTTTCACCCATCCGGGCAAGCCACGGGGCCGGCCCCCTGCGCGGCCCCGTACACTGCGCGCCACCCCAGCTGTCCACCGCACGCCGCCCATGGCCCGAGATTCCGACGCGAACCCTCCGCCGCGCGCCGCGCAGGCCCCGCGCGGGGGCCGTGCCGCACGGGGCACCAGCGCCGCGGGCGTGGTCACGCTGCAACAGGTGGCCGAGCGCGCCGGCGTGTCGCCCAGCACGGTGTCGCGCATCATCAACGGCACGGCCATCGTGGCCGAGGCCAAGAAGCAGGCCGTGGCCGATGCCATCGAGGCCCTGGGCTTCGTGCCCAACCCGGTGGCGCGCGGCCTGGCCGGCGGGCGCACGCTCAGCGTGGGCGTGGTCACGCAGGCCATCGACTCGCCTTTCTATGGCGGCGCCCACCGGGGCATCGAGGACACGCTCGTCACGGCGGGCTACAG
>CAYPDO010000178.1:0-8142 GCA_964409495.1 uncultured Bordetella sp. | reverse complement strand
ATACCGGCCTGTCACGCCGGGGGTCGCGGGTTCGAGCCCCGTCCACTCCGCCAACGTTTCGAGAAGCCGCTGCAAGCCAAAAGCCTGCAGCGGCTTTTTCTTTTGTGCCGTTCGGCCGGCCGTTCCTCGACTTGACCGAGACGGTTTGCAGCGCCAACACGCCACAGCTGCATGCCGCTGCGAGGCAGGGACTGGAAGCTGCTTCGCTTCTGGCGCACGGTTCGCAGGGCCACGGCGCGCCTGCGCGGGTCAAGACCACTGCACAGGCCTACGACTTTGTCCGACAGGCCATTGCGCCAGTGGCCGACAGATTGCACCGGTGGCCGTCCAAGGCGCCGCGAACGCCTGGCGCCTAGTCTTGCTGCATACGCCGCTGGCGCGGCGATGACAGGATGACGGACATGAGCCAAGTCGATGAATGCACGCAGATGGGGCCGGGCTTCGAGCTGCGTTTCGAGTCGCTGTTCGTGGAAGGCCGTGCACTGGCGTTTCCGTGCGACCGCGAAGGCCGGGTGAACCTCGATGCGCTGAGCGAGCGTGCGCGCTCGAACTACCTTTACGCCCGCGCCGTGGTTGGCCGCGAGTACCGGCAGCCAGCGGTGTGCCGACATCACGGCAGCTGAGCGGCGGGCTGGCCGCTTGAACCCGGCCGGCAACCCTGCTGCTTCAGCGTTGCGCTGCGGCCTCAGCCCGCAGGCGACAGCAGGAAATCATCCGCCCCCGCGCGGCGCAGCCGCAGGCGCAGGTCGTCGCCCACCAGGCTGGCCTCGACAAAGCGCCAGCCCAGCGCCAGATCGAGCGTGGCCAGCACAGGCAGCGCAGCCATGTCGCGCCCCGGGCCCAGCAGCTTGGGCGCCGTGTAGACCAGCAGTTCATCGACCAGATCGCGGGCCAAGAAGGCCCCGTTGAGCGTGGCGCCGGCTTCGATGTGGAGTTCGTTCACGCCTTCTTCGGCCAGGCGGGCCAGCAAGGCAGTGAGGTCCACCCGGCTGTCTGAGCCGGGCTGCACCAGGGTGCGCACGCCCCGGGCCTGCAGCACGGCCTGGGCGTCGTCTGAAGCCGCGGCGCCAACGATCAGCACGTCGCCGGGTGGCGCCAGCAAGCGTGCACCGGGCGGGGTGGCAAAACGTGAATCCACGACGACGCGGCGTGGCTGGCGGGCAATGGGCCATTCGCGCACGTCGAGCCGTGGGTCATCGTCCCGCACGGTGCCGATGCCGGTCAGCACTGCGCCGGCCCGTCGGCGCCACGCCTGGCCATCGGCCCGCGCCGCGGGGCCGGTGATCCACTGGCTGCGGCCATCGGGCAAGGCTGTGCGGCCGTCCAGCGAGGCGGCGATCTTCAGGCGCACCCAGGGGCGTCCCCGCTGCACACGCGACAGAAAGCCGATGTTGAGTGCCTGCGCCGCTTCGGTGACCGGACCGGCCTCGGCCAGGTCCACCCGCACACCGGCCGCGCGCAGCAGGGCGATGCCACGCCCGGCCACCTGCGGAAATGGGTCTTGCAAGGCCACGACCACGCGCGCGATGCCGGCCGCCACCAGGGCCTCGGCACAGGGGGGGGTGCGTCCGTGGTGTGCACAGGGCTCCAGGCTCACCCAGGCCGTGCCGCCTCGCAGGTCAATGCCGGCCGCCTGTGCGGCGCGCAGCGCCATCACCTCGGCATGCGGCCCGCCGGCATGCTGGGTGTGGCCTTCACCGGCCAATCGCCCCTGGGCATCGTGGAGCACGCAGCCGACTCGCGGATTCGGCTCCGACAACCCGATCGCACCCTCGGCCAGCTCGACCGCCCGCAGCAGCTGGCGTCGGTCAGCGGCAGACAGTGGCAAGGTCACGAGGGCTGGTGGGCGCGGGTGTTGGCGTTGATGAGCGGATCCTGTCCGCTCGCGGTGTCAGCGTTATTGTCGCTGTCGGCCGGGCACACGCCGCTGGCAGCCAGCACCAGGAAGTTCTGGTTGGGCAGGTTGCGCGTCACACGGGTGGTGCTGGTGCACACGTCGTCAGCGATCTTGCAATAGGTCTTCGGGTGATCGCGGTTGGCGGTGAAGTCGCTGTTGGCCCGCGTGTAACGACAGATGCGGTATCGGCGTGGTTCGCTGTCGGCCGACGTGCTGGCGGTGAGCTGCCAGTTGAGGATGGACACCGCCACGTCGAGCTTGCCGCCCCAGCCCAGGCTGTCGACGCCATAGACGAGACAGGCGTATTCAATCGTGTTCGGGCGCGGACTGGCGCTGCCTGGCGCCAGATAGGCAGCACCGGCGAAACACTCGGTGAACGGCGACACCAGGCCCACGCGCGTGAAACTGTCGATGGCCAGCGGCGTGGCGGCCAGCGCCAGCGTCTCGCCCGTTGCGCTGCCTTGCGGATCTTCGGCCTGGGCCGCGGTGTAGCCGCCGGTGGGTGGTGGCGCCAGATGGAAGCCGACGAAGCCCGCCAGCAGGCTGCCATTGCCGATGGCCGGGCACTCCGCAACCATCTCGGCCGTGATGTCGGCCTGGGCCGCACTGACCGACGGGCAGCGCTGGCTGATCTGCCCGGTGACATTGTTGAACACCCAGACCACCGTGGTGCTGCCCGGCGGCCTGAACGCGCTCCTGCCGTTGCCCAGATCACGGGCGTTCACCGGGATGGAGACATGGCGGTTCAGGCGGCGCGCGGTGGCGTCTGAATACGGTGGCAGGGCCACCAGGCCGGACAGCACCGGCGCTGCGGCGGCCACCACACCTTGCAGGCGCACGGCGCGGTCGCCATCGGTGCGGTCGGTCCAGGTGACGCTGGTCTGGGCAATCTTGGCTTGCGACGCCTCGATGCCCAGCTGGACCATCTCGGCCGGCCGGGTCGGGAAGGTGGTGACCATCCGGGTCAGCGAGAAGACCACGTTGCCGGTGTTGCCCGGCAGCTCCACGGTGGCGGTGCGGCCGGCGAGTTCATCCCACGACGGCGTGACCTGGGTGGCAATCTGGCGCACATCATTGAACAGGCGCAGCGACTCCAGATCTTCGGCTGCGATGCGTGTGGCCTCGGTGGTCTGGCGCGACAGATCGGTGTTGATGCGCATCGTGCTCTGCACGCCGATGAGCGCCAGCATGCCGAAGGACATCACGGCCAAGGCCACCAGGGCCTCGACCAGCGAGACACCATGGCCAATCGGCAGCGGGGGAGGGGAGGGGCGGCGCATGGGATCAGAACGCAGGTCGGTTCCAGCTGCCGGGCGCGCGCACGAAGGTACCGTACGCGGTGACCAGGGTGTTGATCACGGCGGCGTCGTAGGTGATGCTGACATTGGCCGTGGCGTTGAAATCAGTGGCCGACACCACGGCGCCGCGCACCGTGGCGCCGGCAGTGTTCCAGTTCACCGCACTGCCGTAGAACAGGCCGATCATCGGATTGGGGTTTTGCACCGTGAGCGTGCCGGTCACGATCACCAGCGCCGGCTTGGCGGTGGTGCCGATGGAACCTGCGGGATCGGTGGTGGCGCCGTCGATGTTCAAGTTGCCGTCGAACCAGAAGGTGCGCCCCGGAAACAGCCGGAGCATGTAGTCAAGGTCGGCGATGTCGCAACCGGCCGCGCAGTTCTGGCGCACCACGCCCTGCTGCCGCCGGTAGCTCGGGGCATCCATGCCAAAGGTGGCGATGAACATGGTGTCGGCATCGGTGCCACCCTGGGTCAGGTTCAGCAGACGACGGCCGTGCAACGTGCCGTCATTTTCGATCCTGCCGTTGCCTGCAGTCCCGGCGGGCACGACATAGCGGCTGGTGATGGCCGCAGCGATGCCGCCGCCGGTATGAACGGTGTAGCCGGTGAGCGCATCGGGGTTGCTGATGCGCAGTTCATTGGCCCCGGCATTGACGGCATTGGCCGCCGTGAGTGCTGCGGCCGGCGCCGAGGGCAGGGCACGCACCATGCCCAGCGTGACGATCACCCGGGCCAGACCATCGACTTGGGGCGTGGCCGACGATGACACGCAGGCGCCACCTTCCATCCCCGGTGTTCCGCAACCCTGGACGTCCAGACCGATTGCCCCAGGGCGCGACTGCGCGCCCGGCAGGAAGTAGTGGAGGCGAAAGGCATTGCCGGGTGGTTCGGCGCTGCTGGCGAGGTCGACCGTTGGCGCGGCGCTGGTGGGGCAGGCGCAGGTCAGCGCGCCATCCACATTGATGCAACCCGAATACAGACGGGCGCCGCCGGCGCCGGTGTTCACCGCATAACGGCCATCGGCATCGACGCTCAGTTGCCGGTCGCGGTAATCGGTGGCGGCGGTATCGTCGAGTTCGCAATCGGTATCGATGCGTCCGCCATTGAGCATCGACAGCGCCCAATCCACCGCCGCATCCGCCGCCACCAGCGCGCGTTCGCTGCGGTAGCTGTTGGCTGCGGTGCGCTGCTCGAACACCAGGTTGCGGTTGGTGTAGGCCGCCACCATGGCCATGATCAGAAACAGCACCATGACCATGGTGAGCGCAGCCAGGCCGCGCACAGGCGACATCGGACGCCGGCGCATCAGCATGCCCCCCGCTCGATCAGCACGTCATTGCGCAGGCGCACATCACTGCGCACGCTGCGCTTCACCGAAGCATCATGGCGCGCCTGCGCGCTGAGCACGATCGAGGCATCACGCACCAGCAGATCCAGCGGGCAGCCGAGGGGCCCGGTCGGACATTGCGTGCCGCAGGGCAGCGGCACCGCGCGCGAGGTGTAGACGATGTCGAAGCGGGTCACGTTCATCACCGATGCGTCGGTGAGGGTCTGCCAGTTGTCCTCGCCGATGCGCATTTCGACCGTGCCCGCGCTCGGGTTGTGCCGGAAGCCCACGCGCTCGTCGCTGTCGACCGCGTTGTTGTCGGTACCGATCTGCGCATCTTCTTCGTCGGTCGACCGGTCATACACGATCGAATCGCCCGTACGGGTGTTTTGGGAGGCCGTTACCGTGGCATAGGGGTTGACCAAGGCCGCGGTGACCGACTCGGACCACACGCTGCTCCATGCGCGGCCCCAGTAGCCGGCACGGCGCAGGTCACGCACTGCAATGTCGACGGTGGCACGCATGTCCTGCTGCAACTGCGCATCGAGCAGCATGCGGCGGTTGTCACCCAGTTGGCTGGTGACGACGAGCGTG
The DNA here is from genome assembly GCA_964409495.1 of uncultured Bordetella sp. Lineage (GTDB taxonomy): Bacteria > Pseudomonadota > Gammaproteobacteria > Burkholderiales > Burkholderiaceae_C > Pseudaquabacterium. The sequence goes on along the minus strand of CAYPDO010000178.1, from coordinate 3,026 downwards.
GCCGCAGCCAGGATGAACAGGCCGATGGTCACGCCGACCATCAACTCGACCAGGGAGATGCCGCGTTGACGCAGGCGGCCGGCGCGACGGTGAAGCGGGCTGAGGTTCACGGTCATGGCGTCGCGTTGGGGCAGGCTGGGTAGGCGGCGTTGTGCCCGCTGACCGAACAGATCTGGGCACGCCCTGTCTCGGAGGTGGTGAGGCGAACCTCGCCACCCGAAGACCCCTTGATCTCGATGCTGAGCGTGACACCATCCTTGGCCAGGCCGGTGACGGTGGTCCAGCGCAGTTCGGCGGCCGTGCCTGTGCTGGGTGCGACCGACACATGGCTGCTGCTGGGGATGCGCACGGTCTTCAGTTCCACCGCCGTGGCATTGCCGCGCGAGTCGCACACCGGCGTGGCGGTGCAGTCACAGATCAGGCGCGAGGTGGGCTGGTACACGGTGTAGCAGGTCTCGGTGTCGGTCTTGCCGAACATGACTGCAGTCTCGCGGTTGTCACGGGTCTGGACCGAGCGCGCGAAGCGAAGATCCCCCAGCAGTTCATCGGCCGCACCCTGCACCCGCTTGCGCATGATGAACGAGTACATCGACGGTGCGGCCACGGCCACCAGGATCGCCACGATGGACATCGAGATCAACAACTCGACCAGGGTCAGGCCAACAGGCTGACGGGCCAAGCGCCGCGACATCACTTGATCCAGCATGGATCTGGCGCGGCATTGACCGCGTCGCTCGCGTTGATCGAGTTGTACGTGATGCTGCCGCCAGCCACCACCACCTGCATCACGCGGCACTTCGTGTCACCGTGCTGCGGAGAACTGCTGTTGGCGCTGGCGCGGGCGGTATAGCCGTTGGCGGTGACCGATCCGGCGACCAGCGACAAGGTGTAGTGCCGATCTGGCGAGGTGCCGAAGTTGCCTGGCAGGTTGGCCAATGTGGCCTGGTAGCTGGCATGCTCGCTGCGCCAGCGTTCCTGCGCCTGGATCAGTTGCGCCAGCGCGGCCATGGCATCGGCGCGGCGGCCCTTTTGCGCAGCGGACTGGTAGGTTGGCCAGGCCAGGGATGCCAGGATTGCGAGCACCGCCAGCGTGATCATCATTTCGACCAGCGTGAAGCCGCTGCGGGGCGCGGGCGGGTTGGACGGTCTGTGCATGGTGCCGATTATCGAGCGATGCACGTGGACGGTCAGCCTGCGTTCTGCCGCCCGTCGCCCGGACTGAACCGTCGATCGACTTTTCCCCGTGACCATGGGGGTGCGGATCTCACGAACCGCGGGCCGGGCCGGGCGCCTGGCATCTGCACGGGGTCAGGCGCAGCGCCGGTAGCCGCTCAGGCCGCTGGGCGAGCAGGACCGTACCCGCCCCAGCACATTCACCACCTGGTGCACTGCGCGGCCGTCGCGGTCGCTCACGACGAAGGTGGCTGTGGGGGTGACGGTGCCTTTGCCAGCGTCGAACACGATGCTGCGGCTGCCGGTGCTGACGCTGATGCCGGCAGCCGCCGGCAAGGGCTGAACGCGCAAGGCCTGCGCCGAACCCGTGCAGCGGGCCACGCCACCGCTGTCGCAGGTGCATGCGCCGGCCGGGCCGCTGTGCACGACGTAGCAGGCACCGCCATCGTCGGTGGATTGCACTGCCAGGCGCACGGTGCGGTCGTTGGTGCGTGCCAGTGAGCGGGCGTACTGGATGTCGGTCTCCAGTTCTGCCGCCACCGAAAACAGGGCCTGGCTCAGGCGAATGTCGCGCAGCGCAGGCAGGGCACCGGCCAGCAGCAGGCCCGTGATGGCAAGGCAGCACAACATCTCGACCAGCGTGAGCCCGCGGTTGGCGCCAGGCCTGGCCCCGGATTGCGGCGTGTGGGTCGGACGGCGAAGGGCGGCAGCGATTCGGGACATGTGCGCTCCAGGCATCGGGGTGGATGCACACACTGTAGGAATCGCGCGCTGACGGCGCGTCGCCCGCGCGGGGGTGGCCGGTGGGGCTTGCGGAGGGGTCAGGGCATTCCCCCCAGCCCCCCCGCTTTGGGGGAAGCCTGCGGGCATCCCCCCCCCGCCAGGGCCACCACCGCCGCGTTGCCGCTTGGCGGCCGCAGACGTCGGGGCAGGCGGGCGGGGCGCTCAGATGTCGCGGATCAGCTGCCGGAACTCGTCCACGTCTTCGAAGCTGCGGTACACCGAGGCAAAGCGCACGTAGCCGACCTTGTCCATGCGCTTGAGCTCGCGCATCACCAGTTCGCCCACGCGGGCCGACGGCACCTCGCGGGCGCCGCTGGCCAGCAGCTTGTCCTGGATGCGCTCGATCGCCGCATCCACCTGCTCGACGCTGACCGGCCGCTTGCGCAGCGCCAGCATCATCGAGCCGCGCAGCTTGCCCGGGTCGAACTCGACCCGTGCGCCGTCCTTCTTGACCACGGCCGGCAGCGCGATCTCGGCACGCTCATAGGTGGTGAAGCGCTTGTCGCACTTCAGGCAGCGGCGGCGGCGCCGGATGACATCGCCCTCATCGGACTCACGGGTCTCGACGACCTGGGTCTCGTGGTGGGCGCAATACGGGCAGCGCATGGTGGTGTTGCGTGGGGCCGGGTCCGCCTGCGCCGCCGCGGCCGTGTCAGCGGTAGACCGGGAAGGCGCGCGTCAGCGACGCCACCTGCTCGCGCACCCGGGCCAGATTGGCCTCGTCGGCGGGCTTGTCCAGCACATCGGCGATCAGGTGTGCCACCTTCACCGCCTCGGCCTCCTTGAAGCCGCGGGTGGTCATGGCCGGGCTGCCCAGGCGGATGCCGCTGGTGACCATCGGCTTTTGCGGATCGTTGGGGATCGCGTTCTTGTTGCAGGTCATGTGGGCACTGCCCAGCAATGCCTCGGCTTCCTTGCCGGTCAGACCCTTGGGGCGCAGGTCCACCAGCATCACATGGCTCTCGGTGCGGCCCGAGACGATGCGCAGGCCGCGTTCGACCAGGGTACCGGCCAGTGCGGCGGCGTTGCGCACCACCTGCTGCTGGTAGGCCTTGAACTCGGGCGTCAGC
>CAYPDO010000177.1:0-8160 GCA_964409495.1 uncultured Bordetella sp. | reverse complement strand
GGGCTGCAGGGCCTGGTGCTGGATGTCAAGCTGGGCAACGGCGCCTTTCTCGCCGGCCTGGACGAGGCGCGCGCACTGGCCGGCAACCTGGTGGACGTGGCCTGCAGTGCCGGCCTGCCTACGCGGGCGCTGATCACCGACATGAACCAGCCGCTGGGCCGCACCGCCGGCAATGCGCTGGAGGTGGCCGAGAGCATCGCGCTGCTCACCGGCGCCGACGCCGAGCCACGCCTGCTGGCGCTGACCCTGGCCCTGGCCGCGCAGCTGCTGCACCTGGGCGGCCTGGCCGACAGCCTGGCCAGCGCCCGCGCGCGCGCCGAGGCGGCGCTGGCCAGCGGCGCGGCGGCCGAGCGCTTTGCGCGCATGGTGGCGGCGCTGGGCGGCCCGGCCGATGTGCTGGCCGACGCGCAACTGCCGGCCGCGCCGGTGGTGCAGGCGGTGCCGGCGCCGCGCGCCGGGGTCATCGCCCACATCGACACCCGCGCGCTGGGCCTGGCCGTGGTGGCGTTGGGCGGTGGGCGCAACCGGCCCGGCGATGTGGTGGATCCCCGTGTGGGCTTCAGCGGCCTGCGGCCGCTGGGCGCGGTGCTGGCGGCCGGCGAGCCGCTGCTGCACGTGCATGCCGCCAGCGCGGCGGCGGCCGAGGCCGCCAGCCGCGCCGTGCGGGCCGCCATCACGCTGGCCGATGCGGCGCCGCCCGCCGGCCCGGTGGTGGTGGACGGGGTGGCCGCAGCCGCGGCCTGATCTGTCCTGCGGATGGCACCGGCGCTGCGGCGTGCGGCGCCGCCGGGCCGGTGGGTGTCGGGCGTTATGCTGGCCGCCCGCCCGATGCCCCTGCCGAAGGATTTCCCATGCGCCGACTCGCCACCCTGGTCTGCCTGGCCGCCAGCCTGGTCACCGCACAGGCCGCACCTCCCAGCGATGCCTCGATCGAGGCGCTGCTCACCGTCACCCAGGCCGAGCGCCTGATGGACGGCATGTACGCCAACATGGAACAGATGATGCGCCAGGGCATGCAGCAGGCCATGCGTGGCCAGACGCTCAACGACGAGCAGCGCCGCGTGCTCGACGCCGCGCCGCCGCGCCTGGCCAAGGTGATGCGTGAGGAGCTGAGCTACGCCGCGCTCAAGCCGATGTTCGCGGAGGTCTACCGCGACACCTTCACGCAGGACGAGATCGACGGCCTGCTGGCCTTCTACCGCAGCCCGGCCGGCAAGGCCATGATCGAGAAGATGCCGCAGGCCATGCAGAGGAGCATGGCGGCCGTGCAGCAGCGCATGGGCCCGGTGATGGACAAGGTGCGCCAGGCCATGGAGGCCACGGTGGCCGAGGCCAAGGCGGTGAAATGACAGCACCCGGCCCCGCGGGTACGCGGGTCCACCCGCCGGGCGGGCTGAGCCCGGACACAAGGCGTCCTGAGGACGGCTTGTGCCTGGCGAAGCGGTCAGCCCTGCAGGGCTGACCGTGGGGGAGGGCCGGCTTGGGAGCGGCCCGGCGCGCGGCCCGCTGACGGCACCCGGCCCGGGCGGCTTCGGGGGTCAGGTCATCAGCGCATCCACCGCCCGGCGCAGGCCGTCGCGGCCGATCGGGATGCGCTGGGTGAGCAGCGCGGCTTCCACCGCGCCCAGGCAGCCCAGGATGGTGGCGGCATTGCTGTCGCCGAGGTGGCCGATGCGGAAGGCCTGGCCGGCCAGCGGGCCCAGCGCACCGGCCATGGCCACGCCGAAACGATCGCGCGCCACGGCGCGCAGCGCGTCGATGTCGGTGCCCGGCGGCACGGTGATGGTGGTCACCGAGGCCGAGCGGCTCTCGGGCCGCTGCGCAAAGAAGCCCAGCGCGCCAGCCTCGGCCCAGCCGGCCACCGCGGCCTGCACCGCGCCGGCGAGCTGGCGGTGGCGTGCATACACCGCCTCGTCGCCTTCCAGGAAGATCAGGTCCAGCGCCGCGGCCAGGCCGGCCAGCAGCGTCTGCGGCGGCGTGCCGCAGAACTTCCGGTAGCTCAAGGGGCTGTCGCGCAGCCGCCAGTCCCAGTAAAAGCGCGGCGCCGGGTTGCGCGCCGCCAGCGCCTGCGCCGCGGCATTGGCCACCACCAGGCCGATGCCCGGCGGCGTCATCAAGCCCTTTTGCGAGGCGCCCAGCACCACGTCGGCGCGCAGTGCCGGCAGGTCGATCGGCACCACGCCCAGCGAGGCCACTGCATCCACCACGAACAGCGCCGGATGCCCGGCCGCATCGATGGCCGCGCGGATGGCCGGCAGATCGCTGCTGATGCCGCTGGCGGTGTCGGTGTGCACCGCGAACACCGCGGCGATGCGGTGCTGCGGGTCGGCGCGCAGCGCGGCCTCCACCGCACCGGCATCGATGGGCAGGCCGGGCAGCCAGGGCGTGCGCAGCACCGTGCGGCCCAGCGCCTCGGTCTGCAGCGCCCAGCTTTCCGAGAAATGCCCGGTGCCGGGGATCAGCACCTCGGCAGCGGGCGCCAGCAGGTTCTCCACCACCGCCTCCCAGGCGCCATGGCCGTTGGTGGCGTACAGGTACACCGCGGCCTCGGGCGCGCACAGCAGCCGGCGCAGCCCGGCTTCGCAGGTGGCGATGGTGGCGTCAAGCCGCGGATCGCCCATGTCCATCGGCTGGCGGGCCATGGCCGCCAGCACCTCGTCGGGCACCGGGCTGGGGCCGGGCGACTGCAGCAGGCGGCGGCCGGGAATGCGCACTGGCGCACGAGGGTGTTCGGGCATGGCAGGGGCCGGTGCAGGCCGGCAGGCTGGGGCGATGGCAGCCCATGCTAGCCGCAGCGCGGGCGCGGCCCTGGCCGCGCCCGCGCGTGCCGGGCGGCCCAACGCCGGCCGGCAAGCGTGAAGCCTGCGCGCAATGCCGGGCCGGCGTCGGGCACGCGCCCCGTTGCGCGGCGTGCCGATGCCCTAAGATGGGCTGCGTCTGCCGGTCAAGGCCGGTGGGCAGCGTTGCCGTCGGCCGGACGGCGACCGGGCGCATCCGCAGTACCACGATGCCCGGCTGGGAATCGCACTGGTACCGGCGCCGGTGCCCGTGCCGGTGGAGAGCCGCGATGAAGCCGTCGACCATCCTGGTCGTCGACGACGAACCCCTGAACCTGGCGGTGATGGCCAGGCTGCTGAACCCGCATTACCGAGTGCTGGGTGCCCGCTCGGGCCCCAGCGCGCTGGCGCTGCTGGCCGGCGGGGAGTTGCCCGACCTGATCCTGCTCGACGTGATGATGCCCGAGATGGACGGCCACGCCGTGCTCGCGCGGCTGCGCGAGGACGCGCGCACGCGGGCCATCCCGGTGGTGTTCGTCACCGCGCTCAGCGACGAGGTCAACGAGGAGCAGGGCTTCGCGCTCGGCGCGGTGGACTACATCGGCAAGCCGATCAAGCCCGCCGTGGTGCTGGCGCGGGTGCGCACCCATCTGGCGCTCAAGCAGGCGCAGGACCGGCTCAGCACGCAGAACCAGTGGCTCGAGACCGAGCTGGCCCAGCGCATCCGCGAGAGCCAGCTGGCGCAGGACCTCACGCTTTGCGCGATGGCCGAGCTGGCCGAAACCCGTGACAGCGACACCGGCAACCACATCCTGCGCACGCAGTCCTACATCCGCGCGCTGGGCCAGCAGCTGCAGCGCCAGGGCCTGCACCGCGACGAGCTGGACGACGCGCAGCTCGACCGCATCGTCAAGGCCGCGCCGATGCACGACATCGGCAAGATCGGCATCCCCGACCGCATCCTGCTCAAGCCGGCGCGGCTGGACCTCGACGAGTTCGAGATCATGAAGACCCATGCGCAGATCGGCGGCCAGGCCATCGACCAGGCGGTGCGCAAGGCGGTGGCCATGCATGCCGCCGAGGCCGGGGGCGCCGACCGGGCCGCGGCCACGGCCGAGCCGCCCGCGGCGGTGCGCTTCCTGGAAGTGGCGCGCACCATCGCCGCCCACCACCACGAGCGCTGGGACGGCCTGGGCTACCCCGATGGCCTGGCGGGCGAGGGCATTCCCTTGCCGGCGCGGCTGATGGCCCTGGCCGATGTGTTCGATGCGCTCACCACGCGCCGCGTCTACAAGGCACCCTGGACGCTGGACGACACGCTGGGCTACATCAGCGCGCAATCGGGCCGGCAGTTCGATCCGGCGCTGGTGGAGGCGCTGCTGGCCATCCGTGGCGAGTTCGCCACCATCATGTCGAGGCTGGCCGATGCATGAGGCCCCGTGCCAGGCCGCGCCGGCCGCCGTCGATCGCTTGGGCTTGCTGCAGGCGGCGGTAGATCAGGCCGCCGATGCCGTGATCGGGCTGGGCCGCGATGGCCGCCTGGTCTATGTCAACCACGCCGCCTGCCAGTGGCTGGGCGGCAAGCCTGAGGCGCTGCTGGTGCGTGCCGCGGGCGAGCTGTCGCCCGCCTGGACGCCGCAGGCGCTGGCGCGCGACTGGGCCGGCTGGTGCAGTGCCGGTGCGGCGGTGGTGGAGAGCACGCTGCGGGGTGCCGACGGCCGCGCACGGCCGGTGGAAATCCGCCTGAGCATCGTCACCGCCGGCGGGCGTGAACTGCTGTTCGCGCTGGTGCACGACATCACGCTGCGCCGGCGCGCGCAGCAGCGCGACCAGCGCCGCCTGGTGCTGATGGAAAGCCTGGCGCTGGGCGCGCCGCTGGATGCGCTGCTCGACCGCCTGTGCCGCGACCATGAGCAGCAGCACCCCGACAGCCTGTGCGCGGTGATGCTGCTCGAGGCCCAGGGGCAGCTGGTCGCGGCCGCCGGCCCCAGCCTGCCGGCCGAGTGGCGTCAGGTGGTCTCCGGCATGCCGGTCGTGCCCGACGGCCCGCCCTGCGCCGCTGCGGTGGCCACCGGCCAGCGTGTGGTGGCCGACGATTTCGCCAGCGACAGCCGCTGCGCGCCGCTGCGCGAGGCGGCGCGCCGGATGGGCCTGGCCGCCTGCTGGTCGGAGCCGATCCGCGGCGTGCAGGGGCGCGTGCTGGGCACCGTGGCGGTGTACCGCCGCCGCCCCGGGCGGCCCGGCGCCGACGAAGCCGACGACCTGGCCTTCGCGGTGCAGCTGGCCGCCACCGCGGTGTCGCAGGGCCACACCACACGCCAGCTGGCGGCCAGCGAGCGGCGCCTGAAGGATCTGCTGCGCGCCCTGCCCGACCTGGTGTGGATGAAGGACACCCAGGGCATCTACCGCGCCTGCAACGCCGCCTTCGAGCGCCTGCTCGACCGGCCCGAAGCCGAGATCATCGGCCGCAGCGATGCCGATTTCGTCGATGCCGAGGCCGCCGCCGCGATGCGCGCCCACGATGCCGCGGTGATCGCCACCGGCCGGCCCGACGAGGGCGAGCGCTGGCTGCACTTTGCCCGCGACGGCCACCGCGGCCTGTTCGAGATCGTGCAGACGCCGCTGTTCGATGCCGACGGCCAGCCCACCGGACTGCTGGGCGTGGCGCGCGACGTCACGCTCACGCGCCAGGGCGCCCAGGCCATCACCGACCAGCACCGCCTGGTCGACACGATGTTCAGCCAGACCACCGACGCCATCGTGCTGCTCGATCCGCTGACGCTGGACTTCGTGAACTTCAACGACGCCGCCTGCAACGGACTGGGCTACAGCCGCGAGGCCTTCGCGCGGCTGCGGCCGACGGATCTGCAGACCGATCTTGACGAGGCCGCGGTGGCGGCCATGGTGCGCCGCGCGATGGCTGGCGAGGCGGTGCAGTTCGACAATCGCCACCGCCGCGCCGACGGCGGCGTGCAGATCGCCGCCATCACGCTGCGGCGGCTGCAGTTCGCCGGCCGAATGATGCTGTCGGCGGTGTGGCGCGACATCACCGAGAGCCGCCTGCACGAGGTGCGCATCCAGCGCCTGAACCAGGCCTACGCGATGCTCAGCCGCGTCAACGAGGCCATCGTGCGCATCCGCGACAGCGGCACGCGGCTGTTCAACGAGGTGTGCCGCATCGCGGTGGAGATCGGCGGCTTCCGCCTGGCCTGGGTGGGCGGGCTCGATCCAGGCGGCGGCGGGCTGTTTCCGATCACCCACTCGGGCACCGCCGAGCACTATCTTGACCAGCTGCGCCTGCCATCGCAGCAGCCGCCGGGCCCGGCCGCGCGGGCCGTGGCCGCCGGCCAGGTGTGCGTGTTCAACGACATCGTCGAGTCGCCGCCCAGCATGCTGCGTGAATCGGCGCTGGCCCACGGCTACCGCGCCTTCGGTGCCTTCCCGATCCCGGCCGGCGGCACGGTGCGCCATGCGCTGATGGTGTATTCCGACGTCGTGGGCCACTTCGACGACGAGCAGATCGCGCTGTTCACGCGGCTGGCGCAGGACCTGGGCTTCGCGCTCGACTTCAACGCCGCCGAGCAGGCGCAGCGCCAGGAGCAGCGCTTTCGCGAGCAGCTGGTCGATTCGGTGGCCGGGCTGTTCTTCGCGCTCGACCGCCACGGCATGCCGGTGCTGTGGAACCGCCGCTTCGAGGAGGTCACCGGCTATGGCACGGACGAGATCGCGCAGCGCCCGGCCTTCGACTACTTTGACGCCGACGAGCGCCAGCGCGTGGCCGAGAGCGTGCGCGAGGTGTTCGACCGCGGCGAGGGCCGGGTCGAGGCCTCGCTGGTGTCCCGCGATGGGCGGCGCACGCCCTACCTGTTCGTCTCGCGGCGCATCGACCGCTCGCCCGAGCCGCTGCTGGTGGGCACCGGCACCGACATCTCCGAACGCGTGCGCTCCGAGCGCGAGCTGGCGTTGTACCGCCAGCAGCTGGAGGTGCTGGTGGCCACCCGCACTGCCGAGCTGGAGACCGTCAACGCCCGCCTGGCGCGCGAGGACCAGCGCCTGCGCGCCATGCTGGCGCTGAGCCAGAAGGCCAGCACCCTGGGCGAGCAGGAGCTGCTGCAGGGCGGGCTGGAGGTGGCCTGCCGCCAGACCGCCAGCAGCAGCGGCTGCCTGGCCGGCGTGGAGAACGGGCAGCTGTTGCCGGGCCAGCAGGCCTGGGCCGGCCGGCCCTCGCCGGCCGATGCGGTGCCGGCCCAGGCCGCGCCGCTGTGGCACAGCGTGATCAGCCGCCGCCAGGTGGTGGTGCTGGAGGGCGACGAGGCGCGCCAGGCCGGCGTGCTGCCGGGCGCCACGCGGCTGCTGTGCGCGCCGGTGGTCGACGACGGCCAGGTGCGGCTGCTGCTGTGCGTGGCCGACAAGCCCGCGGCCTACGACGCCGCCGACGAGCGCGCGCTGGTGCTGATCGGCGGTGACCTGCTGCGCATCGTGCGCCGGCGGCGCATCGAGATCGCGCTGGAACAGGCCAAGCAGGCCGCCGACGCGGCCAACCAGGCCAAGGGCGCCTTCCTGGCCAACATGAGCCACGAGATCCGCACGCCGATGAATGCCATCGTCGGCTTCGCGCACCTGCTGCGGCGTGATCCGCTGACGCCGCGCCAGGTGGATCACCTGGCCAAGATCACCGATGCGGGCCAGCACCTGCTGCAGGTCATCAACGACATCCTCGACTTCTCCAAGATCGAGGCGCACAAGATCACGCTGGACGACAGCGACTTCGTGCTGCGCGAGAGCGTCGAGCGTGTCACCGCGATGCTGATCGACCGTGCCCGCGTCAAGCAGGTGGCGCTGTCGCTCGAGATGTCCGGCTGCCCGGCCGTGGTGCGCGGCGACCGCCTGCGCCTGGAGCAGGTGCTGCTCAACCTGGTGGGCAATGCCGTCAAGTTCACGCAGCGTGGCCGGGTGATGCTGCGCATCGTGCCGGTGGCCGACGATACGCAGCAGGTGCGCCTGCGCTTCGAGGTGGAAGACACCGGCATCGGCATGCGCGAGGACCAGATCCCGCACCTGTTCGAGGCCTTCGAGCAGGCCGATGCCTCCACCACCCGGCGCTTCGGCGGCACCGGCCTGGGCCTGGCCATCAGCAAGCGGCTCACCGAGCTGATGCACGGGTGCATCGGCGTGCGCAGCCAGCTCGGGCGTGGCAGCCTGTTCTGGTTCGAACTGCCGCTGCGGCGCGGCAGCGCGCAGGCGGTGCCCGCGGCCGAGACCGCCGCCGCCGCGGCGGCGGCGGCGGCCCACGCGCTGCTGGCGCCGCCGGCATCGGACGCCGGGGTGCTGCAGGGCGCGCGCGTGCTGCTGGCCGAGGACAACGCGATCAACCAGGAGGTGG
>CAYPDO010000176.1:6807-8166 GCA_964409495.1 uncultured Bordetella sp. | reverse complement strand
TGCACAGCGAGAACCTGCACCGCTTCTTCGCGCAGCTGGCCTTCTCGGTGATGGTGCGCAACGGCGACGCGCACCTGAAGAACTTCGGCGTGCTGTACCGCGATGCGAATGACATCTGGCTGGCCCCGATGTTCGACGTGGTGACCACCGCCATCTACACCTACGCCCGCTACCCCGGCGGCCCCGAGCTGGAAGACCGCACGATGGCGCTGAAGCTGTTCGCCGGCCGACACGCTACCAAGACCTACCCCACGCGCGACGAGCTGCTGGACTTCGGCCGGCGCATCTGCGGCGTCAGCCAGCCGGCGCGGGTGCTGGAGGGCATTGCCCAGGCGATGCACGAGACCTTGCAGCAGGCGCCCGGCGATGCGCGCGTGCCGTCAGGGCTGCTGGCAAAGATGCGGGGCGCGTGGGAAGAGGGCATGGCGCTGGCGCGGTGAAGCGGCGGCGTGTGTCGTGAACGGCACAGCGCGGCGGCGGGCGGCTGGCCACAATGCTGCCACTCCCACCCAGACCATTGGCCCCCATGACCTCCTGGACCTGCTTCGACGTGACGATGGATGGCGGCGTTGCCCACATCCGCATGAACCAGCCGCAGCGCCACAACGCGATGACGGCGGCCTTCTGGTGCGAGATTCCGCAGCTGTTCCGTGCGCTGGATGCCGCCGGCAACGTGCGTGCGGCCGTGCTGTCGTCAGAAGGCAAGAACTTCACCGCGGGCATGGACCTGGGCGTGTTCGCCAATGCAGGCACGCTGGGCACGGTGGATGTGCGCGCGCGTGAGCAGTTCCGCCACCAGCTGCGGCAGCTGCAGGGCAGCTTCAATGCCATTGCCGAGGTGCGCTTTCCGGTGATTGCGGCGGTGCAGGGCGGCTGCATCGGCGGCGGGGTGGATCTGGTCAGCGCCTGCTGCCTGCGCTATGCCAGCCGCGACGCCTGGTTCTGCATCCACGAGATCAACATCGGCATGATGGCCGACGTGGGCACGATGAACCGCATGCCCAAGCTGATACCGGATGCGGTGATGCGCGAGCTGGCCTACACGGGCGACCGCCTGGGCGCCGAGCGGGCCGAGCGGCTGGGCTTCGTCAACGGCCTGTTCGACGATGCCGCCGCCACCGTGGCCGGCGCGCTGGCCGTGGCCCAGCGCATCGCCCAGCGCGCGCCGGTGGCCGTGGCCGCCAGCAAGGAGATGATCAACTACAGCCGCGACCACTCGGTGGCCGAGAGCTTCACCTACATGAACGCGCTGCAGCCGGGCGTGTTTGATCCGGCCGACATCGAGCGCGCCATCGCCGCCCAGCAGAAGAAGCAGGTGCCTGAGTTCGCCGATCTGCCGCCGATTGCGCCGCCGCTGGG
>CAYPDO010000176.1:0-6707 GCA_964409495.1 uncultured Bordetella sp. | reverse complement strand
CGCCAAAGGTGTCGAAGCCCAGTTCCAGAAAGTTCTGCAAGGCGCCCAGGCCGGCGGCCTGGGCGGCGCCGCGCATCGCGCGCAGGCCCACGCGCAGCAGGCGGTGGCGGGTGTGCTGCTCCAGCGCGGCCATCATGTGCAGCGTGAGCGTGATCTGGCGTTCGCGCGCCGCGGGCTGGCCCACGGCCTGCCAGGCGCGGATGTAGGCGGTGGCATTCAGCGCCGGGGCGGCCGTGCCCGGCGGCCGGCCGGCCGCGGCCAGGTGCTGGGCCATGGCGTCGTCCAGCTGTTCGCTCATCGCGTGCAACTCCACCAGCTCGGCCACGGTGTCCACCAGCGCGGCCGGAAACAGGCGCACCAGCGTGGGCACCACGCGGGCGAACTGCGCATCGCGGGCCGTGAAGTCTTGCGGGCCGTACAGCTCATGCAGGAAGAAGCGCGCGCCCGGCGCATAGCGGCCGCCGCCCACGCGGCCGTCCAGCAGATCGGCATAGCTGCGCTCGAAGCGGGCGGCCTGGTAGGCCTTCACGGGCGCCAGCCAGGGCGCCCAGGCTGCCGCGGTGGCGCTGCCTTCGGGGCCGCCCAACCGGCGCCGGCCCAGCGCGGCCACGGCCTGCAGGCGGTCCAGGATGGCCTGGGTTCGGCCGGATGCGTTCACGCTGCGGGCCCGCGCAGGGCGTGCGGTGGCGTTGGCGATTGCAGGCGGCCCGGCATGCCCGTCGGGCCATCAGTGGCTGGTGTCATCTCGCCAGCATACCGATGCTGCCGGGCGCCATGAGCCCGCAGTGGCGGCCGCCGCGGCGCGGTGCATACTGGCCTGGTGCAGCCGGCGCAGGTATGCCGGTGCTGTGTGCCGCGCCCGTCCCATCCACTGCTGAAGGCCGTCATGAAGATCACTGTCTCCACCCTGGTTGCCGCACCCATCCACGCTGTGTGGCAGGCCTACACCACGCCCGAGGACATCATGGTCTGGAACACGGCCTCGCCCGACTGGCACACCACCGCCGCCACGGTGGATCTGCGGCCGGGCGGGCAGTTCAGCTCGCGCATGGAGGCCAAGGACGGCTCGTTCGGCTTCGACTTCGCGGGCCAGTACACCGAGGTGGTACCGCTGCAGCGCCTGGCCTATGTGTTCGGTGACCGCAGCGCGGTGGTGGAGTTCGTGCCCGGGCCGGCCGGCGTGGCCGTCACGGTCAGCTTCGACGGCGAGGACACGCACTCCGAAGAGCAGCAACGCAGCGGCTGGCAGGCCATCCTCGACAGCTTCAAGCGCCACGTGACCGGCCGGCACGCCGCCGCCGACGACGGCCAGGACAAGCCCCAGCGCGACGGCTCGATGACCTGAGCGCCCTGCGGCGCCTGCGGGCCGGGTCAGGCGCCCGCCGCGCTCAGCAGGCCAGGCGCACGCTGGCGGCGCGCCGGTCACTGCGCTGGCGCAAGGCCTCGGGCATCTGGTCGGCCCCGGGCGCGCCGGCCTGGCGCGCGGCCGCCTGCAGCGCCTGGGCCTGTTCACCCTGGTGCAGCAGCTCGCCCAGCGTGGCCGTGCAGCCGGGCCGCTGCGCCGCGGTGTTGGGGGGCAGCGCGTCCACGCGCACCGCCTGGGCCGTGGTGAAGCCGGCCAGCCAGTACCACACCGGGTCGCGGCAGCTGATCTGCAGCGCATGCAGCGCGATCGGCGGTGCATCGGCCGCGGGCTGCAGGCGCACCTGCACCTGCAGCCGCCCATCGGCTGCCTGCGTGTAGCGCGGCGGCTCGGGGTCTTGCAGATCGGGCAGGGGCGGCGTGCCGGCCGGGCCGGCAGGCTGCAGCAGCAGCATCCAGCCGCTCTGGCGGAACAGGCCGGCCACGGTTTGCGCCAGCAGCATGGCCTGGCGCGCGGCGGCGGCATCGGCCGGCGGCGCCACGCCCTGCAGCGGTAGGCGCGGAAGCAGGGCAGCTGACGAGGCTGCATCCAGCGTCAGCGCCAAATCCAGCCAGGCCAGGTGCAGCGGCGCCGCGCCGGCATCGCCCGGCGCGCCGGGCAAAGCCCGCGCGCCGAGGGTCAGCGCGCAGTCCAGCGCGCCATGCGGGTGGGCCTGCAGCGCCGGTGCGGCCACCAGCAGGGCGGCGGCCACACCGGCGTGCCGCAAGGCGGCCGCGGGCCGCACTGCGCGGCGCAGCGGCACCGTCAGCGGATGGCCGTGGGGTTGATGATGGCCTGCACGCCGCCGGTCATGCGGCTATGCCCCAGCACGAACATGAACTCCCAGGCCTTGTCCTTCACCAGCTCGGCGGTGTCGATGTTCTCCAGGATGTAGATGCCGTTCTTCGGGATCAGGATCTGGTGCACCTCGAACACGCCCACGCCCTTCTCGAAGGGCACGGCCTCCATGCCCCAGCTGTCGGCCCCCACGGCCAGCACGTTCTTGCTGGCCAGGTACTCGGCACCTTCCTTGCCCAGGCCGGGCTCGCCGCTGATGTAGCGTTTGTCTTCCTTGCCCACCAGGCTCAGCCAGCCGGTGTAGAACAGCACCACGTCGCCCTTGCGGATCTCGATGCCCTGGCGCCTGGCCTGCTCGTCGATCTCCTTGCGGTTGAAGGCCGTGCCCTCGGGCACCGGGTTCTTGCCGTAGTACGCGGCCATGTCCAGCACCACGCCGCGGGTCACGAAGTTGGGCACCTTCTCGATGCCCAGCTTGGTCAGCCCGTTGGCCTGCACGAACTCGCTGTTCTTGTTGCAGTTGTAGTAAACGTTGTCCACGCCGATGTGGCCCAGGCCGTCAATCTGCGTGCCGGTGCCCACATAGCCCATGTAGATGTCGTCGTTGTAGTTGGTCTTGGTGTGGCCCAGACCGACGCCGCCCACCTGTGCCGGCTGGTTGATCACCAGCGCCCAGCTGCGCGGGCCGAAGGCCGGCGTCTTGGCATTGGTCTCGACGCCCAGGCGGTACACCTTGCCGGTCTTCACCAGCTTGGCCGCGGCCAGGGCCAGCTCGGGGCTCAGCAGGTTGGCCGCGCCGATCTCGTCGTTCGGGCCCCACTTGCTCTTGCACCAGTCGGGCTGGGCCTGGGCACCACCCGCCAGCACCAGTCCGGCCGCCGCCAGCGCGGCACCCAGCCAGGACACCCCCACTCGCTTCTTCGATGCATCCACTCGCATGTCGACTCCTTGTGCAACGAGGTCCGGCACGGGCAGCAGGCACAGGTGGCGGCGTGTCTCCTCGTCGGAAATCTGCTTGGCCGGCGCACGCCACCCGGCGCGCATGATCGTCTGCCCGCGCCTGTTGCGGGTTGCTTTTTTGCTGAAGGGCGGGTTAGTCCGGAACGCGCTTGTCGCCCAGGCGTCAGGCGACAGCGGCCTGGCGCTCAGAGCAGCACCACGTCGCGCATGGCCTGGCCGGTGGCCAGGCGGTCGAAGCCGCGGTTGATGTCCTCGAGCGCCAGCGTCTCGCCCATCAGCCGGTGCACCGGCAGCTGGCCGCGCTGGTACATCTGCACATAGCGCGGGATGTCGCGGGCCGGCACGGCCGAGCCGATGTAGCTGCCGCGCAGCGTGCGCTCCTCGGCCACCAGCTGCACCGGCGGCAGCGCAAAGCGCTTGGCCGGGTGCGGCAGGCCGGCCGAGATGGTGCTGCCGCCGCGCCGGGTGATGGCCCAGGCCAGCTCCATCGCGGGGATGGCGCCGGCCATCTCGAAGGCGTAGTCGACGCCGCCGCGGGTGAGGGCGCGCACCTGCTCGGCGGCATCGGGCGCACTGGCATTCACGGTGGCGGTGGCGCCCAGTTCACGCGCCAGCGCCAGCTTGTCGTCGCTGAGGTCCAGCGCCACCACTTCGCGCGCGCCCGCGGCCACCGCCGCCAGCAGGGCCGAGAAGCCCACGCCGCCCAGGCCCAGCACTGCGGCCGTGCTGCCGGCCTGCACGCGGGCGGTGTTGATCACCGCGCCCACGCCGGTGAGCACGGCGCAGCCGAACAGCGAGGCCTCGGCCCAGCTGAGGCCGGCGGCATCGTCGCCCAGCTTCACGCAGCTGCGGCGCGACACCACCGCATGGTCGGCAAAGCAGCTCACGCCCACGTGGTGGTACACCGGCTGGCCATCCAGGTGCAGGCGACGGGCGCCGCCCAGCAGCGTGCCGGCGCCGTTGGCCGCCGCACCCGGCTCGCACAGCGCCGGCCGGCCTTCCTGGCAGGGCAGGCAGCCGCCGCAGCTGGGCATGAACACCAGCACCACACGGTCACCGGGCTGCAGATCGCTGACACCGGCGCCGCACGCCAGCACCTCGCCGGCCGATTCATGGCCCAGCGCCATCGGCACCGGCCGCGGCCGGTCGCCCGAGATCACCGACAAGTCCGAATGGCACAGCCCGGCCGCGCGGATGCGCACCAGCACCTCGCCAGCGCCGGGCGGATCAAGCGCGAGCTCGCGGATCTTCAGCGGCTGGCTCTGGGCGTAAGGGGCGGGCAGGCCGATGGCCTCGAGCACGGCGGCGCGGATCTTCATGGCGGAACTCCGGAGAAGGCAGGGATCACCGGCGCAGCCCGCGCCAGCGGTGTGCAGCCCAGTCTAGGCCGGCGCGCGGCCAGGGCGCATCGGGCACTGCCCGCAGCCGCAGGCCGGGCGTCGGCGCGAACGTTAAGGCCCGCAAAAGGTGCGCTTCCCCAAAAGCGAATGGTGTTCGGCCCGCTCCGCCGTCAAGCTTGCGCACCCGGTCCGGGCGCCATGCCGCGCCACTCCCCGCATGAACACGCCCTCCACGCCTGCCTCACCCGATCTGTCGCCGCTGAAGGACTGGATCGGCCGCGCCGAACAGCGCGGCGACTGGATCACCGCCGCGCCACTGGCCGCGCTGTCGGCAACGCTCGACCGGCCCGACCCCGAGCCGCTGCCGGGCTGTGCGGTGCCGCCGCTGTGGCACTGGCTGTACTTTCTGCCGATGGCGCCGCAATCGCAGCTGGGAGAAGACGGGCACCCGAAGCGCGGCGGCTTCCTGCCGCCGGTGCCGCTGCCGCGGCGCATGTGGGCCGGCGGCCGGCTTGAGTTCCACCACCCGCTGCGCGTGGGCGACGAGGTCACGCGGCAGTCGCGCATCCTCAGCGTCGAGACCAAGAGCGGCCGCAGCGGCACGCTGGTGTTCGTCACCGTGCGCCATGAGCTCACCAATGCCCAGGGCCTGGCGCTGAGCGAAGAGCACGACATCGTCTACCGCGAAGCGCCGGCCCCTGGCGCGCCCACGCCGCCGGCGCAGCCAGCGCCCACCGACGAAGCCTTCTCGCGCGGCATCACGCCCGACCCGGTGCTGCTGTTCCGCTACTCGGCGCTGACCTTCAACGGCCACCGCATCCACTACGACCAGCCCTATGTCACCCAGGTGGAGGGCTACCCCGGCCTGATCGTGCATGGCCCGCTGATCGCCACGCTGTTGCTCGATCTGCTGCGCCGCCAGCAGCCCGAGGCGCGCGTCAGGCGCTTCGCCTTTACCGCGATGAAGCCCTTGTTCGACACCCACCCGTTCACCGTGTGCGGCAAGCCCGAGGGCGACGCCGCCGCGCACCGCTACGCCCTGTGGGCGCGCAGCCACGAAGGCCACCTGGCCATGCGCGCCACGGCCGAGCTGGCCTGAGCCCAACGTTCCGTTCCGCCCCCCGAATCCATGTCCACCACGCCCGAGACCAGCTTCCCCGAAATCCGCGATGCCGTGCGCGCGCTGTGCGCCGAGTTTCCCGACGAGTACCACCGCAAGATCGACGCCGAACGCGGCTACCCCGAGGCCTTTGTCGATGCGCTGACAAAAGCCGGCTGGATGGCCGCGCTGATCCCGCAGGACTACGGCGGCTCGGGGCTCGGCATGGCCGAGGCCTCGGTGATCATGGAAGAGATCAACCGCTCGGGTGGCAATTCGGGCGCCTGCCACGGCCAGATGTATGTGATGAACGCCGTGGTGCGCAGCGGCAGCGAGGCGCAGAAGCAAAGGTACCTGCCCCGCATCGCCGCCGGCGAGCTGCGCCTGCAGAGCATGGGCGTCACCGAGCCCAGCACCGGCAGCGACACCACCAAGCTGAAGACCATGGCGGTGAAAAGGGACGGCCGCTGGGTGGTGAACGGCCAGAAGGTGTGGATCTCGCGCATCCAGCACAGCGATCTGATGATCCTGCTGGCGCGCACCACGCCGCTCGACCAGGTGAGCAAACGCTCCGAGGGCCTGAGCTGCTTCATCGTCGACCTGAAGGCCGCCATCGGCCACGGGCTGACGGTGCGGCCGATCCCGAACATGGTGAACCACGAGACCAACGAGCTCTTCTTCGACAACCTCGAACTGCCCGAAGACGCGCTGCTGGGCCCCGAGGGCAAAGGCTTCAAGACCCTGCTGGATGGCCTGAACGCCGAGCGCACGCTGATCGCCGCCGAGTGCATCGGCGATGGCTACTGGTTCATCGACCGCGCGGCCAGGTACGCGAAGGAGCGCGTGGTGTTCGGCCGGCCGATCGGCCAGAACCAGGGCGTGCAGTTTCCGATTGCCGACGCCTACATCGAGCTGGAGGCCGCCAACCTGATGCGCTGGAAGGCCTGTGCGCAGATCGACACGCACCAGAACGCCGGCGCGGCCGCCAACATGGCCAAGTACCTGGCGGCCAAGGCCAGCTGGGAGGCCGCCAATGCCTGCATCCAGACCCATGGCGGCTTCGGCTTCGCCTGCGAATACGACGTGGAGCGCAAGTTCCGCGAGACGC
>CAYPDO010000175.1:0-8170 GCA_964409495.1 uncultured Bordetella sp. | reverse complement strand
GCCGGCCAGCGCGTACTCACGCTGCAGCGCCAGCGGCTGCGCCGCCAGGTCGGCACTGAGCGGCAGCGCGTCCACGTCGATGACGGCCGCCACGCCCGAGCGGCGCAGGATGTGGCCCAGGTCACCGGCCAGGCCGTCGCTCACGTCGATGGCCGCGGTGGCCAGGCCGCGCAGTGCGCGGCCCAGCGCCACGCGCGGCTGCGGCAGCTCCATGGCCTGGCGCACGCGCTCGAAGGCCGCGCCGGGCAGCGCCAGCGTGCCGCGGAACACTTCCAGGGCCAGCCGCGCATCGCCGATGCCGCCGCCCACGGGGTGGCTGATCCACAGCGCGTCGCCCGCGCGCGCGCCATCGCGGCGCAGCGCCTGGCCGGCCGGCAGCTCGCCGAAGACGGTGATGCACAGGTTCAGCGGCCCGGCCGTGGTGTCGCCGCCCACCAGCGCGATGCCATGCGCATCGGCCAGTTCAAACAGGCCCTGCGAGAGGCCGGCCAGGAAGGCCTCGTCGACGCGCGGCAGCGCCAGCGCCAGCGTGAAGGCCACCGGCTCGGCGCCACAGGCGGCCAGATCGCTCAGGTTCACGGCCAGCGCCTTGTGGCCCAGGCGCTCGGGCCGCACGGTGGCCAGAAAGTGGCGGCCCTCCACCAGCATGTCGGTGGACACCGCCCACTGCCGGCCCGGCGCCGGCTGCAGCAGTGCGCAGTCGTCACCCACGCCCAGCACCGTGTGGCCGCCAGGCCGCCCCGGCACCCCGGCCGGCGCGGGCCGGGTGAAGTACTTTGAGATCAGGTCGAATTCGCCAAGGGCCATGGCGGCGGATTGTCGCCGAGGGCCCGCAAAGGCCTGCGTTCAGCCGGGCACGCCCACCAGACCGAGGTCGCGCAGCAGCTCGCGCATCACGGCGGCCGTGACCGGCTTGCGCAGCGTGGCGTCCAGACCGTTGCTGCCGGCCAGTTCCACCGAGGGCGGGCTGCCGCTGCACAGCACCAGGCGCGGCCGCTGGCCGGCGGGCGCCTCCTGCAGAATGCGCTGCAGCAGCGCCAGGCCAGTGCCGTCGGGCATGTGGTGGTCGCTGATCACGGCCGCCACGTCGCCCCGCAGCCAGCGCGCGAAAGCGCTGCGCGTGTCGGCGGCCTCGGCCACCTCCAGGCCTTCGCGCTGCAGCAGCTCGCTCATCAGCAGCCGGCTCACGGCGTCGTCGTCCACCAGCAGCACCACGCGGCGCGCACCGTTGGCGGCCGCGGGTCGCGGTGCGGCGGCGGGCGCCGGTTCGGGCGTCGGTTCGGGCGGGGCTTCGGGCGGCAGGGGCAGGTCGAGCGTGACAGTGGTGCCATGGCCGGGCTCGCTGGTCAGCGCGATGTGGCCGCTCATGGCCTCGGCCAGGCGTTTGCAGATCGCCAGGCCCAGGCCGGTGCTGCCCTCGGGCGGCGCATCGGCCGGCGCATGCAGGGTGCCGAAGGGCTCGAACAGGCCGTGCTGGCGCTCCAGCGGAATGCCCACGCCGGTGTCGCGCACGGCGATCAGCAGGCGTTCACCGTCACCGTCGGCACTGGCCACGCGGCGCGCGGTGACCTGCACCTCGCCCTGCGGCGTGTACTTCACGGCATTGCCGATCAGGTTCACCAGCAGCTGGCGCAGGCGCAGGCCGTCGGCCAGCACACGCTGCGGCAGGCCGGGGTCGATGCTCAGGCCCAGGCGCAGGCCACGGCTCTCGGCGGCCAGGCGGTGGTTGTCGACCAGCTGGGCCAGCAGGGCCGGCAGATCCAGCGGCAGCGGCTGCAGCGTGAGGCGGCCGGCCTCGTAGCGCGCCAGATCCAGCACGTCGTCGATCAGCTGGGTGAGCGCCGAGGAGGAATCCTGCGCGATGCGGCACACCTGGCGCTGGGCGGCATCCAGCGGGCCCTCGGACAGGCGCTGCAGCGCCAGCGTCACGGCCTGCAGCGGGCCGCGCAGCTCGTGGCTGGCGCTGGCCACGAACAGGTTCTTGGCCTGCATGGCATCGAGCAGCTGGGCCTGCAGCGCGCGTTCGGTGGACACATCCACGATGTAGCCCGTCCAGGCGGTGCGGCCGGCGCCCAGCTGGTGCAGCGCCACCTCGCAGTGCAGCCAGCGCTCGCCGCGGCGCGGATCGTGGTAGCGCCAGGTCAGCTTCATCGGCTGCTGCCGGCGTGTGCTGTCGCGTCGCGCCTGGCGCAGCATCTGGGCGTCCTCGGGACGCATGTGCGCCGCCATGGCCTCGATCACGCCGCCCTCGGCCGTGATCGGCGTGCCCAGGAAGTCTTCGGCCGTGGGGCTGATGTAGCGCTGCTCGCGCCGCCCGTTGGCGGCCAGCACCACCTGGAACACCACGCCGGGCAGGCTGGAGGTCACGTCTTCCAGGCGCTGCTCGGCCACGCGGCGCTGGCGCACCTCGGCACGCAGCCTGCGCACCCACCACATGCTGGCGCCGGCCAGCAGCAGCAGGCCGCCGCCCGCGGTCAGCAGCCAGGGCGCGTGGCGCCGCCATGCGAAGCCGGGCGTGAAATCCACCGCCACCCAGCGGCGCAGCATGCGCGCGCGCTCGGCGGCCGGGATGTCGGCCAGCGCGCGGTCAACCAGCGGGATCAGCGCCGCCGCCTCGTGCGAGGCGGCGAAGTGGAACTGCGCCGGCAGCTCCTCCACCTGGGCCACGGTGCGCAGCACGCCGTTGTTGTCGTTGTTGATGCGGATGTTGGCGTAGAGCTTGACCTCCACCGCGGCATCGGCCTGGCGCGCGGCCACCATGTCCATCGCGCCGCCGCCGGGTGGCGCATCGACGATGCGGATGTCGGGGTAGCGCGTGCGCAGCAGGTCGCGCAGCGGATGCTGGGCGGTGAGCGCCAGGCGCTTGCCGCGCAGGCTGTCGAGGTCCCAGTACAGCGGCGCGTCGCTGCGCGCCACGATGTAGTAGGGCATCTCCAGATAGGGGTGCGAGTAGGCCACCTCCTGCGCCCGGCTGGGCGTGAAGGTGAGGAAGGGCACCAGGTGGATCTGCCCGGCGCGCAGCGCGTCGAGCATCTGCGCCACGCTGTCGAAGGGCACCATGTCGACGGCCACGCCCAGGCGCGTGGCCACCTGGGCGGTGTAGTCGGCGGCGATGCCGGCGTGGCCGCCATCGGGCGTGGCCTCGTTGAGCAGTTCCAGCCCGCGCACCGCGCCCACGCGCAGCACGCTGCGCCCGGTCAGCTGCTTCTGCTCGGCCGGGGTCAGGCCGAGCATCGGCGCCGCGGCCTGGCCCTGCTGCTGCAGCTGCTGCATCGCTGCCTGCAGCCCCGGCAGCGGCGTGGCGCGCAGCGCGGCAATGCCCTTGCTCAGCGCCGAGGCCAGCAGCGGCCAGTCACGGCGCACGCCGAAGTGCATCTGGCCGGTGGCGTAGACCAGCGACTTCTTCACCTCCAGCCCGGCCACGCTGTCGCGCTGGATGCGGTCCATGGCCATCAGCATGCTGCCGACGTAGAAGTCCTCCTCGCCCAGCGCCACCGCGGCCAGCGCGCTGCGGGTGTCGTTCTGATCGGCGATCAGCGCCTCGGGGTAGGCGCGGCGCACGAACTGCTGCGCCACGTAGCCGCGCTCGATGGCCACGCGGCGGCCGTTGAGCGTGGGGTTCTCGGCAAAGCGCGTGTCGGCGGCGCGGCCGATGATGGCGCCGGGGTTGGGCGCGGTGCCAAGCGTGTAGACCATGTAGGTCTCGCGCGAGGGCTCGTAGCCCACCGTGGCCATCAGGTCGATCTGGCGCTCGCGCAGCGCGCTCAGCGTGTCCGGAAAGCTCGGCAGCACCACCGGGCGCAGGCGCAAGCCCAGCGACTGTGCCAGGTGGGTGAGGATCTCGATCTGGATGCCAGTGATCTCGCCGTTGTCGGCAATCACCTCGTAGGGCCGGTTGTCGGGCAGGTTCAGGCCCACGCGCAGCTCGGGCAGCTGGGCCAGGAAGGCGCGCTCGTTGGCATCGAGCAGGTCGCGCGCCGGCAGCACCGGCGTGCGGCCAGGCGCCTGGCGGAAGCGGAAATGGTCCAGCGCACCGGCCGGTCGCGCCGTGGGCAGGGCCAGCACCAGCAGCGTCAGGCACAGCAGCAGGCGGCGGCGGGCACGCATCATCTGGACAGCTCGGCGTACGGCAGTGGGCTGGGCTCAGGCGCCGTGGGGTGGGCGCGGGCTGCGCAGCAGGTTGGCCAACTCGACGGCTGAGCGTACGCCCATCTTCTCGAAGACGCGGGCGCGGTGCACCTCCACCGTGCGCACGCTGATGGCCAGCTCGTCGGCGATCTGCTTGTTGGCCAGGCCCTCGGTGACGCGCTGCATCACCTCGCGCTCGCGCTCGGTCAGCTCGGCCAGCGACTGCGCCACGCGCTGGCACTCGCGGCGCCGCAGCAGGGCCTCGGTGCTGCTGGCCAGCGCCAGCTCGATGCGGTCGACCAGGGCATTGTCGGAAAACGGCTTCTCCACGAAGTCGAAGGCGCCGCGCTTGACCGCGGCCACCGCGGTGGGCACGTCGCCATGGCCGGTGAGAAAAATCACCGGCAGCGCCGCGGTGAGGCCGCGCTCGACCAGGCGCTCGAACAGCACCAGGCCGCTGGTGCCCGGCATGCGCACATCCAGCAGCAGGCAGCCCGGCGCGCTGGGCCAGTGCTCGGCCAGCGGCTCGCCGCGCGCGGCGGCAGCGCGCTCGGCGAGCCAGGCCTCGAAGGCCTCGGCATTGGCAAACCCCTCGGACAGCAGGCGCCGCGAGCGCAGCAGCCAGGCCAGGGCGTCACGCACCACGGCTTCGTCGTCCACCAGGTACACCACCGGCAGACCCAGCGGCGGCGAGATCGGCACGGCGGTCATGGCGCCGGAGTATCGTGCATGGCCACGCGCGCAGCCAAGCGGCAGGCATCCGTCCCGCCGGGCCGCCCCAAGGGACTGAGCCCGGACGATGGACGCCGGAAGGCGTTCACCGCCTGGCGAAGGGCGAGGGGCAATACCCGCCCCGAGACTTTGAGGCCCCCTCGGGGGGCAGGCGCGCAGCGACGTGGGGGCGGCGGTCTCAAGCCGGCCGGGCAGGTCGCTGCGGCGGCGGCGGCAGCGTGAAGCGGAACAAGGTGCCGCCCACGCCGCCATCGGCGCCCGGCAGGTTCTCGAAATCCATCACGCCGCCATGCTGCTCCACCACCGTGCGGCACAGCGACAGGCCCAGGCCCATGCCCTCGGGCTTGGTGGTGAAGAAGGGCGTGAACAGGCGCCCGGCCACCTCGGGCGCGATGCCGGGGCCGGCGTCGCGCACGCTGAACATCACCCAGCGGCCGGCGGCGGCGGCATCGCCGCCCAGCGCCGGCGCGGCCCAGTGCACGCCCAGCGTCAGCAGGCGCTCGGCCAGCGGCGTGTGCGCCTCCATGGCCTGGATGGCATTGCGCGTGAGGTTCAGCAGCACCTGCTCGACCATGGTGCGGTCCACGCGCACGCGCGGCGGCGGCTGCGCGATGTCGATGGCGATGCGCACGCCGCTCTTGCGCGCCGACAGGCGCACCAGCGGCAGCACCGAGTCGATCAGCATATCGGCACCGATCACCTCATGCGCCTGGTGGCGGCGGCGCACGAAGTCGTGCACGCTCTTGATCACCCGGCCGGCGCGCTCGGCCTGCTCGGCGATGCGCTCGGTGGCATGGCGCAGCAGGCGCCGCAGCTCGTCGGCATCGGGCGGCGGCAGCCGTGGCGGGGCGCCCACCGTGGCCGGCTGGGCGGCGGCCGCCTCGGCCTCGGCCAGCAGGTTCAGCGAGCCGGTGGCGTAGCTGGCAATCGCCGCCAGCGGCTGGTTCAGCTCGTGGCTGAGCAGCGAGGCCATCTCGCCCACGCTGGCCAGGCGGGCGGTGGCCTGCAGCCGCTCCTGCTGCTGGCGTGACAGGTCTTCCACGCGGCGCTGCGCCGACAGGTCCAGCACCGCGCTCATCCAGCCGGTGTGGTGGCCGGTGCCGTCGACCAGCGGCGCCTCGTACACCATCACCGGAAAGCGCTCGCCGCTCTTGCGCTGGAACTCGGTCTCGTTGCCCTCGCGCGAGGGCGGGTGCTGCGCATCGGCGGCCAGGCGCTCGGCCTGGCGGCGCTGGTAGGTGGCGACCTGGTCGGGCGGCCAGTAGGGCGGCAGCTCGGCGCGCAGCAGTTCGTCGGCGCTGTAACCCACCATCGCGCAGAAGGCCGGGTTGACGTAGACGATGCGGCCGCTGCGGTCGCGCGCGCGCAGGCCGGTGATCAGCGAATCCTCCATGGCCTTGCGAAAGGCCAGGGCCTCGGCCAGCGCGGCCTCGGCACGGGCGCGGCGGCGCGTGTCGCGCACCAGCAGCAGCACCACGGCGAACAGGCCCACCGACAGGCCCAACACCAGGGCCGTGGCCAGGTTGGGGATCAGGTTGGGCCGGCGCTCGGCGGCATCCACGCGCACCTGCAGCGGCGCGCCGGTCAGGTCGATCAGCCGGTCGGCCACGAACACGCCGGCACCGCGCACCGGCCCGCTGCGCGCCAGGCGCGTGCCATCGGCCTCGACGAAGCTCAGCTCGTGGCGGCCGCCGTGGGCCGGCGGGCGCACCGCGTCCAGCAGCTCCGACAGCACGATGGTGGCCACCGCAAAACCCACCAGCTGGCCCGATTGCTGCACCGGCACGCAGGCATCCACCACCTCCACGCCCAGGCCGCCGGCCAGCGGCACGAACTGGCTGGGCGCGAAGGCCGGCGCCATGGTGCGCCGCGCGGCGGTGCAGGCCAGCTGGGTCTCGAAATCCAGGCCCTCGCGCGGCAGGCGCTGGAACAGCGGCTCATGCCAGGGCGAATCGGCCGCGACCACGATGCGCGCGGCCTGGTCGCGCTGCTCCACGCGGCCGATCTCGCGCTGCGCGCGCAGCAGCGCCGCGGCGTTGTGCTGCCAGACGCCCTCGTCACCGGCGCGCGGCTGCAGGCCCTGCAGGCCCTGCAGCACACGCTGCACACCACGGCGCAGCTCGCTCTGCACGGCGGCGGCCACCTCGTCGGTGCGCTCCTGCGCACGCGCCTCCTCGTAGCGCAGCGACAGCAGCACCAGCAGCGTCTGCGCCACCAGCAGCAGCGCCACCAGCGCGCCCCACAGCAGCGCGCGGCGGGCGCGGCGCGGCGGCGCCGGTGCGGCGACAGGGGCGGGGAATGACGCGGACATGTCGGCGGAGTATTGGCGCGGCCGCTGGCCATGCCGCTACGCAGTTTCGCGCATGGGCTCGCGGCGCCGGGCGGCGCACACTGCGCGCCAGACCCGCCCACGCCATGCCCCAGTGGCCGGCGCCATGCCGAAGGCGCATGGCGCCATGCCACAGCGGCGTGTCGTGCGCAGACCCGCTGCCTAGAATCGCCGCCCACCTGTCGCCCCGGCGACTTGCCCGGCGGCGCATGCGACAGCCTTGCCTGGCCGACCACTCCAACGACGCCCTCTCTCACCCGCCATGTCCACCTACGAAGAAAAGCGCGCCGAGCTGCGCCGCAGTGCCCTCGAGTACCACGAGTTCCCGACGCCCGGCAAGATCGCGGTCACGGCCACCAAACAGTTGGTGAACCAGCGTGACCTGGCGCTGGCCTACAGCCCCGGCGTGGCGGCCGCCTGCGAGGAGATCGTGGCCGACCCGGTCAACGCCTTCCGCTACACCAGCCGCGGCAACCTGGTGGCCGTGGTCACCAACGGCACCGCGGTGCTGGGCCTGGGCGACATCGGCCCGCTGGCCAGCAAGCCGGTGATGGAGGGCAAGGGCGTGCTCTTCAAGAAGTTCGCCGACATCGATGTGTTCGACCTCGAGGTCAACGAGAAGAACCTCGACAAGCTGGTGGACATCATCGCCGCGCTGGAGCCCACCTTCGGCGGCGTGAACCTCGAGGACATCAAGGCGCCGGACTGCTTCTACGTCGAGCGCAAGCTGCGCGAGCGCATGAAGATCCCGGTCTTCCATGACGACCAGCACGGCACGGCCATCGTGGTGGGCGCGGCCCTGCTCAACGGCCTGAAGGTGGTGGGCAAGAAGATCGACGAGGTCAAGCTGGTCACCTCGGGCGCCGGCGCGGCGGCGCTGGCCTGCATCAACCTGCTGGTGAAGCTGGGCCTGCCCCGCAAGAACATCTTCGTCACCGACCTGGCCGGCGTGGTCTACGAAGGCCGCACCGAGTTGATGGA
>CAYPDO010000174.1:0-8227 GCA_964409495.1 uncultured Bordetella sp. | reverse complement strand
CCAGGGCGCCGAGCTCAGCCCTCTTCCGCCTCGATCACCACCCGCTCCCGCCGCACCCCTCGCACGGCCACCTTGGCCAGCACGCGCAGCGGCTCGCCCAGCGGCACGGTGCGGGCAAAGCGGTAGTCCAGGCCGTCACTCTGGCCGGGGTTGCTGGCGGCGATGCGGCGGCGCCATTGCTGGTTGCCGTTGGCCAGCACCTGCAGTTCGAGCCAGGCGCCATCCAGTTCGGCCGGGCAGCGCACGCTCAAGGCGATGGCGATCTCGAAGCGGCGGTCGCGCTGGGCGTCGGGCGGGATGTCGAGCAGGGCTTCGGCGGCATCGCCGGCGTCGAGGGCCCAGCGTTCAGCCTTGGCGTCACTCACGGGTGCACAAACCCCTTCACGCCGCCCGTGCATGCGCCATCACCGCCAGCGTGGCGGGGTCCAGGTAGGCCTGGCGCCAGGGCTCGAAGGGCTGGGTGTCGGCGGCCTCGATGCGGCGCTGCTCGGCGCGCGAGGTCTCGGCCATCGCCGCCAGGCGTAGTGACAGCGGTTCGGGGTACGGCAGCGCCAGCAGCTGCGCGCGCGTGGCCTCGCTTTGCGCACGGGCAAAGGCATTGAAGCTGCCGTCGAAATCGGCCTGCAACTGCGCCAGCACGCGGGCCGAGGGCAGCGTGTCGGGCGCGGACAGGCCAGCGTGGCCGGCGGCCAGCGCGTCACGATAGGCGTGCCCCCCGTGCGCGGCATCCAGCGCCTCGGCGATCGGCGCGCACTCGGCCAGCAGTTCGGCCGCCCACTCAGCCAGCGTGATGACGTCGCCATCGCGCTCCAGCAGCAGGCCGGGCTCGCGGCCGCGCGCGGCCGTGCGGTGCTGGTTGCGGCCCAGCGCGGCAATCTCGTCGGGGCTGTCGGGCGGGCTGTCGGCCAGCAGGCAGTGCAGCAAAAAGATGTCGATGAAGCGCATGGTCTGCGCCTGGATGCCCACCGGCACGAAGGGGTCGAGGTCCATGCAGCGCACCTCGATGTATTCCACCCCGCGCTCGCGCAGCGCATGCAGCGGGCGCTCGCCCGACCGGATCACGCGCTTGGGCCGGATCAGGCCGTAGAACTCGTTCTCGATCTGCAGCAGGCTGGTGTTGAGCTGGTTGTAATCACCGCCCGGGTTGCGCACGCCCACGGCCTCGTACAGGGGGTAGGGCGTGGTGAGTGCGCCGTGCAGCGAGTTGGCATAACTTTCCAGGCTGTTGTAGCTGACCGCCAGCGAGGCCTGCGCATCGCTCTGGTAGCCCAGCCGGCCCATGCGCAGCGAGGTGGCATGCGGCATGTGCATCGTGTGGCCACCGGTGCCCGGCACCGGCAGCAGCGTGTGCTGGCGCCCGGCCACGAAGCTGGCGCACACGGCCGGGCTGGCGCCAAACAGCGTCAGCAGCACGAAGGCATGGCGGCGGAAGTTGCGGATCAGCGCAAAGTGCTGGTCGTTGTCCAGCCCCGGCAGCGACCAGTTGTAGTGGATGCCCGAGATGGTCTGCATGCGCCGGCCGTAGCGGTGGCCCAGGCCCATGCGGTAGACGCT
This sequence comes from uncultured Bordetella sp., assembly GCA_964409495.1. Lineage (GTDB taxonomy): Bacteria > Pseudomonadota > Gammaproteobacteria > Burkholderiales > Burkholderiaceae_C > Pseudaquabacterium. The sequence continues at coordinate 6,673 of CAYPDO010000174.1, read as the reverse complement.
CTTGGCGCGGCCGATGTTGCTGCTGCCGTAGCGGCCCAGCGGAATGGTCTCATCCGTGGGCAGCTCGCAGGGCATGCTGCCCACCCACAGGCGCTCGGCCTCCGGGCCGGTGCCCAGCGCCTGGTAGACGGCCTGGTGCAGCTGGGTCAGCTCATCCAGACAGCCTTCGGCACTGGCGTGCACACCGGTGATCAGCTCGACCTGGCTTTCGCTGTAATCGGTGGTGATGTGGGGGTGTGTGAGCGCCGAGCCGAGTGCGGCCGGGTGCGGCGTGAGCGCCAGCGCGCCATTGGGCAGGGCGCGCAGGCTTTCCTTCTCGAGCCCGCGGCGCATGCCGGCCAGTTGGGCCGGGGTGAGCGCCCGCAGGCGCCGGATCAATGCGGTCATGGCGGTCTCCTCTCGTCTGTCGGGGCGGTACGGTAGCAGAGGCCGATGACGGCTGCCGCGCACGGGCGTTTTCGTTCCGTGCTAGGCGGCCAGCACCTCGTCGACGATCCGCCGCGCCCGGGCGTGCCGGCGCCAGCGGTACAGCCACAGCGCGGCAGCCAGCAACCCCAGCGCCCCGAACAAGCCGGTGGCGCCGATGGGCAATGCATCCTCGAACGCAGGCTCGGGCTCGATGGCCGGCACCGGCGCTGATGGACGGGCGGGTGCCGGAGCGTCGCTCGCGGCCGGCACCGAAGGCACCGATGGCAAGGTTGGCGTCGATGCTGGCTCGGCCTGTGCCGGCACCCCTGCCGAGGCGGCCGTGGACGGCAGGTCGATCGAACCCGCCGGCGGCCGATCCGGGATCAGGAACCATCCCAACACGCCCGCGGCCGCCAGGCTCAGCGCCAGGGCGCCAAGCCGCAGTGGCCGACGTGGAACCGGTCCGGACGCGGTGGTTGACGCCGGCGCCGAGGCCAAAGCGCGCGGCCGGTCATCACCGAAGGCGTGCGAGGCCGAACTGACGGCGTCGGCCATCTGCCCGGCAGGTGCGTCACAGCCGAACGACGGGGCTTCGGCAGCGGCCGCCGCCAGGTCGTCGCGCGCCGCCAGTTCGGCGATCACCTGCTCGCGCGTGCGCGCCGGCGCCGCAAACATGCCGCGCAGCGTGGTCACAGCCTGCAGCCGCGCCAGGCGCGGTGGGAGTGGCGTGTCGTCGAGCAGCGTGGGCACCACGCGCTTGCCCTGCTCAAGCGCCAGCTTCCATTCGCGCTCGACCCACTTCGACAGCGAGGCGGCGGCCGTCCAGAACAGCATCACGCGCTCGCAGCGCTGGATCGATTCGGCCAGCGTGTCGCGCCAGTCGGCACCGTACGGAATGTTCTGGCTGTCGACGAACACGTTCAGCCCGCCGCCACGCAGAAACTCCACCACCCTCAGCACCAGCGTCTGGTCGAGGTGGGCGTAGGAGATGAAGACGGGTGGTTTGGCACGGGCCATGGCGTGAGCAGAGATTCTGGCGCATCGGGTCCTGGCTGCCGCACACTGCGGGCATGCCTCCGCCCACACCCGTACGCGTCGGGCCGCCCCCCTGGCTGCTGATGCTGGCCGACAGCGAGCTGGCGGCGTGCACCGTGACGCCGGGCGCCGGTGCGGCGGCCGGCGCCACCGTGGTGCTGGCCTTCGCCGCCGCCCACCTGCGCCAACCTGGCGGCGAGAGTGGCCATGCGCCGGGGTTGCGCCTGGTGCTGAGCGGTGCCGCCATCGATGGCGGGATCGGCCCGGGCCGGCTGTGCGACGGCCGGCTGTGGCACGGCGGGCGCTGGCAGCTTGGCTGGGAGGTGCCGGGCTTGCTCAGCGCGACGGCCGATGCGCCGCTGCGGCTGGAACTGGGCGGCGCGCATGGTGACGCGCTGAGCGTCACCGCGCTGACGCTCAGCGTGCAATGGACCGAAGCAGCCGACGGTGGCCCTGCCGGCTGGCGGCCCTGGCTGCACTGCTGAGCTGGCGGCTACAGGTCCAGCACGAGGCGCTGCGGGCTGGCGCCAACGGCAGCAGGCGCCGCGCGCGAGCAGCAGCTCAGGATCTTGCCGTTGGCCGCCCGCTCGGCGCGGGTGAGCACGCGGTCGCGGTGATCCACCGCGCCGGCCAGCACGCGCACTTCGCAGCTGCCGCACAGGCCTTCCTCGCAGTCGCTGGGGATGTCCATGTTGGCGGCGCGCAGCACGCTCAGCAGGGTGCGGTCGGCCGGCACGGTGAGGGTCAGGCCGGAGACCTTCAGTTCCACCTCGAAAGGCACTTCCTTGGTCGCATCCAGCGTGGCCGGGTGGGCGGTGAAGTGTTCGATGTGCAGCGCGTCGTCGGGCCAGGGCACGGCGGGGTCGTCGGCCAGGGCCTGCAGTGCGGCCAGCAGGCGCTCGGGGCCGCAGGCGTAGACCTGCGCCCGGCCCGCGCGCACCTGCGCGGTGATGGCGGCCAGGTCGGCGCGGGTGCCTTCGTCGGCCACGTGCAGCAGCAAACGTTGGCCGTGCAGGGCCTGCAGTTCGGGCAGCAGCGCCATGGCGGCGCGGTGGCGGCCGCTGTAGTGCAGCGTGTAGTCCAGGCCGCGCGCCTGGGCTTCGCGGGCCATCGCGGCGATGGGCGTGATGCCGATGCCGCCGGCCATCAGCAGCACGCGCGCGCCTGCCTCGGGCTCGAAGTGGAAGTGGTTGCGCGGGCCGCGGATGCGCAGCGTGGCGCCGGGCCGGGCGTGGGCATGCACCCAGGCTGATCCGCCGCGGCTGGCGGGGTCGCGCAGCACGGCCACCTGGTAGTGGCTCAGGTCGGCCGGGTCGCTGCACAGCGAGTAGGCGCGCACCGGGGCGTTGTCGTCAGCGGCCGCGTCACCGCATTCGATGTCGATGTGCGCGCCGGGGCGCCAGCGCGGCAGCGGTTGGCCATCGGGGGCGGCCAGGGTCAAGCGCAGCACGCCGTCGGCCACGGCCTCGGCGGAGCGCACCACCACCGGCCGCGCCAGGCCGTTGCGCGCCGGCTCGCCAATGCGCACCGCGTGGCGCGGCTCGCGCACACGCGGATCGCGGCGCTCGGGGTTTTGCGCCGGGTCCCATTCCACCCACAGGTGCTCGGGGCCGCGGAAGCTGGTGTTGGGCAGGTAGGAAAAGCGCTGCTCGGCCAGGCGCATGTGCGGCAGGCGGCGGGTGAACTCGTCCAGAAACACCTGCAGTTCCAGCCGCGCCAGGTTCTTGCCCATGCACTGGTGCGCGCCGTAGCCGAAGGTGAGGTGCTCCACCGCGTTGTCGCGGCGCAGGTCCACCGCGTCGGCATCGGGGAAGTGCGCCTCATCGTGGTTGGCCGAGGCCATCACGATCAGCAGCTTGGATCCTGCGGCCAGCTTGACGCCGCCCACCTCGGTGTCTTGCGTCACCAGCCGGCGCCAGGCGGCCACGCTGCCGTTGTGGCGCAGGCACTCTTCCACGGCGTTGGGGATCAGGCGCGGGTCGGCGCACAGCTCGTCCCAGGCCGGGCGGTTCTGCAGCAGCAGCTTCACGGCGTTGGCCGTGGCGTTGGCCGTGGTTTCGTGCGCGGCCACGATGCCGGCCATCATCATCGAGTGCAGGTACGAGTCGGTCACCACCTCGGGGTGCTCACGCTGCATGCGGATGCCAAACGGCATCCAGCCCGGTGCGTCGGGGTTGCGCCGCATCTTGGCCAGGATCTCGCCGGCCAGCTGCCAGAAGTTGCCCACCGCATGGGCCACGGCCAGCTGCTGCTCGGCGCTCGGCCGGCCCCAGGTGTTCACGGTGTGGGCAATGCTGTACTGGCGCAGCCGGGGCATGTCCTCCTCGGGCACGCCCAGGAAGTGCAGCGCCATGGTCAGCGGCACCTCCCACAGCATCTGGTCGACCAGATCGGCGCGGCCGCTGTCGATGAAGCGGTCCACATATTCGCGCGTCAGCCGGCGCAGCAGCGGCTCGTGGTGGGCCAGCGCGGCGGGCGTGAACGGCTCCATCAGCAGGCGGCGGCGCGCCATGTGGGCCGGCTCGTCCTCGTTCACCAGCGTGCGGTTCAATGCAAAGCCATAGCTGGCCAGCACCGCATTGGCCGCCTCGCCGGTGGGCGTGATCTTCTCCAGCGCGATGCTGGGGCTGAAGGTGAGGTGGTCGCGGAAGATGGCCTTCACGTCGTCATAACGCGCCACCACCCAGTAGCCCAGCTTGGGTGCGTAGAAGATCGGCTCCTGCGCGCGCGCCCAGCGCAGCTCGTCGGGCGGGCTTTGCTGGTAGCCGTCCTCGAAGGGATCGAAGGCCGCGGCGGCGGCGCTGACCGGGCAGCCGTGGGGATCGGAGGCGGCAACGGCAGCGCCGTGGGGAAACGGGCAGCCCGATGACGGGTTTATCACGCGCTCCCCCGGCGTTCAATCGAGGCTGATGTTCTTCTCGCGGATCAGCCTGTGCCAGCGCACCGTCTCGCGCTTGAGCAGATCGGCATATTGCGCCGGCGTGCTGCCCACGGGTTCGACGCCGAAGTCGGTCAGGCGCTTGCTCACCGCCGGGTCCTTGATCGCCGCAGCCACCGATTTGGCCAGGCTGGCGATGGTGTCGGCCGGCGTGGCGGCCGGGGCCACCATGCCCACCAGGGCCGCGGCCTCCACGCCCTTGATGCCCAGCTCGGCAAAGGTGGGCACCTCGGGCAGCTGCGGCAGGCGCGTGGCATGGGCCACGGCCAGGGGCTTCAACCTACCGGCCTTGATCAGCGCATTGCCGGCGGCCAGGTCGGTCATCATGGCCGGCAGCTGGCCGCCCGCCACCTCCTGCAGCGCCGGGGCGGCGCCGCGGTAGGGCACGTGCACCATGAACAGGCCGGCCTCGCTCTTCAGCAGCTCCATCGCCAGGTGGTGCGGGCTGCCGGCGCCGGCCGAGGCAAAGCTGATCTTGCCGGGCTGCGCCTTGGCCGCCGCGACGAAGGCCTTGGCATCGGCAAAGCCGGCCTGCGGGTTGACCACCAGGATCATCGGAAAGCGGCCCATCAGCGTGACGGGCGCCAGGTCCTTCACCTGGTAGGTGAGGTTCTTGTACAGCGCCGGGTTGAACACCATGGTGCCGTTGTCGGCCGACATCACGGTGTGGCCGTCGGCCGCCGCGCGGATGGTCTCCACCGCGCCGATGGCGGTGTTGGCGCCGGGCTTGTTGTCGACCACCACGTTGGCGCCGGTCTGCTGGCCCAGCGTCTGGCCGATGCTGCGGGCCAGGAAGTCACTGCCGCCGCCGGCCGGGTAGGGCACGATCCAGCGCAGCGTCTTGCCGGCAGCCGGCACGGTGGGCTGGGCCAGTGCGGCCAGGGGCAGTGCCAGGGCCAGCGGCAGCACGGCCGTGGCGATCCACGAGCGGGTGAACTTCATGCGAACGGTCTCCTGATTCAGCGTGTTTTCACGGATGCGTGATTCTGTTACGCCATGCGTAAATCTTGATTCAGGATAACCCGCAAGCCCATGCCCACGCGCCGCCGCCCTGCCCCAGCCCCTGCCACCCGCGACACGCCGGCCAAGGCCGTGGACAGCCCCCACCGCCGCCAGCGCGTGCAGGCCGCCAGCACCGGCGTCGCGGTGCTCAAGGGCCTGGCCGATCTGGATGGCCGCGCCAGCCTCAGCGCGCTGGCCGCGCACCTGGGCGAGGCGCCGGCCAAGCTGCACCGCTACCTGGGCAGCCTGGTGGACGCCGGCCTCGTGGCCCAGGACGGCGCCAACCAGCACTACGCCCTGGGCGCCGAGGCCATCCGCATCGGCCTGGCCGCGATGCGCCAGGTGGATGCCGTGCGCCTGGCCGAGCCGGCGCTGGCCCGCCTGCGCGCGGCCCTGGGCCTGACCAGCTTCGTGGCCGTGATGGGCAACCGCGGCCCCACGGTGATGCGGCTGGACGAGCCCGGCCTGCCGGTCACCGTGAACGTGCGGCCGGGTTCGGTGCTGTCACTGCTGTGGTCGGCCACCGGGCGCGTGTTCCTGGCCACGCGGGCCGAGGGCGATGCCCGCCTGGCCGACGAGGCGCTGGCCGAATGGCAGGCCGCCACCCCGGCCCAGCGCGCTGAACTGCCCACGCCGGCCGGCATCGCGTCGCTGTGCGCCACCGTGCGCCAGCAGCGCCTGGCCACCGTGCACGACAGCTACCTGCGCGGCATCAGCGCCGTGGCCGCGCCGCTGATCGACCACGCCGGCCGCACGGCGGCGGTGATCACCGTGCTGGGCGCCTCGGGCGGCTTTGACGCCACGGCCGCGGGGCCGGCGGGGCGGCTGCTGGGCGCCGAGGCTGCGGCCTTGAGCGCGGCCATGGGCTGGCGGCCCTGAGGCAGGCCGTCGTCGGGCGCAGGGGCTGCGCCCATGCGCCGGTCAGGGCGCGCCGCATCACCCATCAGGTGGGTCGGGGCCACAGGGCCAGGCCACCGGCCAGGCTCCAGCAGCGGGTCAGGCCCAGTCGGCGCAGCGCCTGCGCGGCCCGGGCGCTGCGGTTGCCACTGCGACACAGCAACACCAGCGAGGGCTCGGCGTCGGCGCCCAGCCAGCCCGGGAGGGCGTTCAACAACGCCGACAACGGCACCGACTGGCCATGGCCCATCGGGCCCAGCGACAGGGGCTGGCCCAGCCGGTTCTCGTAGCGCTCGCGCACATCCACCAGCTGCAGCTTCTCGCCCGCCTCGATGCGGCGCTGCAGTTCGCCGGGCAGCAGCTCCACCGCGGCGGCCTGGGTGCAGGTGTCCA
>CAYPDO010000173.1:0-8251 GCA_964409495.1 uncultured Bordetella sp. | reverse complement strand
GAATCCACGTTCTCGTGGTTCATCACCAGCAGGCCCGAGGTGGAGCCGTTGCGCGCGAAGTAGTGGATGCCGTCGTGGTGCATGCCGAACTGCGCCTCCTGCTCGGCCGCGCTGTTGCTGGCATCGGGCTTGAAGGCCGGCATCTCGCCCGACAGGCCCACCGGCGCGCCCCAGGGTGCGATGACCTGCACGCTGTAGCCCTCGGGCACCACCACGGTGTCGGCCGTGCCCGCCGGCACGCTCTTGAAGCCCAGCAGCGGCATGGCGGCCGCGCCGCCCGCCGCATCGCCGGTGCTGGCGCAGCCGCCGAGCGCACCGATGCCGGCCAGCGGCGCCAGGAAGGCCGCGGCGGCACCGCCACGCAGCAGCGTGCGGCGGCCGGGATCGCTCAGCGCATGGATGCTGGGGTTGGCGCTGGTGTTGCTGTCTTCCATCAGGGAATGGTCTTTGGCCACGTTGCGTGCATGTAAAGGGTTGGGGAAAGCCCGAGGCTCGTGAGCCGGCGTGACAGAGGTGTGACAGGAACCGCCGCTCACAGCGCCTGCGCAAACCGGCGCAGCACGGGCTGGATCGGTGCCAGGTCGCCCGGGTCGGCCAGCGCGGCATAGATGTCGCCGCCCAGGTCGGCCGGCAGCCTGGCGCCCTGCTCCAGCACCACCAGCACCCGGCGCTTGCCCTTGTGGGCCACGAAGTAGCCGGCCTCGAACACCACGTTGTCGCGCGGCGCGGCGCGGCCCTTGCCGCCTTTGCCCGACAGCAGGTCGTCGCGCGTGAACAGGAAGATGCCCGCCCCGCAGCGCTGCGCCGCCTGCTGGATCTGCTGCAGGATGCTGGTGGCCGGATCGAAGTCCTCGGCCCAGTCCAGCACGCTCAGGCCCAGCACCCCGGTCAGGTGGGCCTTGATCGCGGCCGCCGTGCCGGCCGCGCTGCTGCAGTAGCCCAGGAACACGTCGCGGCGCGCCGCCAGCCGCTCGCGCCAGTAGGTGAACGGCACCTCGAAGCCCGGGCCGTCCAGCCAGTCGGGGCCGGGGGTGTTCGGGATCGTGCCCACATAGCCCTTGTAGCTGGCATCGAACACCACGCGGCGCTGCACCCCTTCCTGCACCAGCGCCAGCAGCGGCAGGCCCAGGGTGTGGGCCAGCGCGCCCTCGTAGTGGTTGAAATCGGTGGCCAGCCACAGCGGCTGGCCGGCATCGTGCAGCCGCCAGCGCGCAAAGCCCAGCAGCACGCAGCCGTCGCAGCGGCGCATGACGTTCTCGCACTCGGCGGCGCTCCAGGCCAGCGAGGCGGCGATCGAGCGCGTGCCACGCGGGTCGGTGAAGATCTCGGTGGTGTAGCCCAGCGCCTCGATGCGCGCCACGATGCCCCACTTGACGGCGTTCTCGGCCTCGGTGTGCCAGACATCGGCGGGCAGGCTGACGAAGATGCGGCGGGTTTTCAAGCAGGCCTCCGGTGCGGCGCGCGGCAGCACAGGCCCGGGCCCGCGGCGGCGCCGAGCCACTGTAGCGGACGCCGTGCCGGCCGCGCGCGGCCGCAGGCGGCGGCGGCGTCGGCAGCGGCGCCGCTGGCATCATCGCGCCATGCACGCCACCCTTGCCCGCCCGCGGCGCCTGCTCGCTGCCCTGACCTGCGCCGGCGCCACGGTGGCCGGCGCCACGACAACCGGCGCCGGCGACAGCCCCGCAGCGGCCGCCAGCGCGCCGCCCAGCCACCACCGCCCGCAGGGCTTCCAGAACAACGACGTCGAGTTCGCGCCCAAGAGCCTGCGCGAGCTGATCGCCTGGAAGTGGAACGCGCTGCGCGAGGGCCTGCCGCGGCCGCCGAGCACGCCCACGCCGGTGGTGGCGCCGGATCTGGGCTTCATCCACGCCAATGCCCGCGCCGGCGCGGCCATGCAACCGGCCGTGACCTGGATCGGCCATGCCACGGTGCTGGCCCAGCTGGGCGGGCTGAACGTGCTGACCGACCCGATCTTTGCCGAGCGCGCCTCGCCGGTGGGCTTTGCCGGCCCGAAACGCCATGTGGCGCCGGGCCTGTCGCTGGCGCAGCTGCCGCATGTGGATCTGGTGCTGGTGTCGCACAACCACTACGACCACCAGGACGAGCCCAGCCTGCGTGCGCTGGCGGCGCAGCCGGGCGGTGCGCCGCTGTTCGTGGTGCCGCTGGGCAACAAGGCCTGGTTCACCGCCCTGGGCCTGACCCACGTGGTCGAGCTGGACTGGTGGCAGAGCCACCGCGTCGGCGCGGTGGAGGTGGTGCTCACGCCGGTGCAGCACTGGACGGCACGTGGCCTGGGCGACCAGCTGGCCACGCTGTGGGGCGGCTATGCGCTGCTGGCGCCCGATTTCCACCTGTTCTTTGCCGGCGACACCGCCTACTCGAAGGACTTCTCGCGCATCCGCCAGCACTTCGCGGCGCGCCAGGGCAGCACGGGATTCGATCTGGCGATCCTGCCGATCGGCGGCTACGAGCCGCGCTGGTTCATGGCCCCGCAGCATGTGAACCCGGCCGAGGCGGTGCAGATCCACCTCGACCTGGCGGCGCGCCAGTCGCTGGGCATGCACTGGGGCACCTTCGAGCTCACCGACGAGCCGCTGGACGAGCCGCCGCGCGCGCTGGTGCAGGCGCGCGCCGACAAGGGCCTGGCCGACACCGCGTTTTTCGTCACCGCCATCGGCGAGACACGGCGTCTGGCGCGGCGCGCGCCCTGAGCCCGGCCCGGGCGCGCGGCACGCCGGCGGTTCAAGACCGGCCGGGTCGCGGCCGATAAGCACGGTCAAGGCCTGCCGCCCAGGGTGTCACCGGCACCGGGCGGCGCTGTGGCCATCCACCGGCGTGACAGGTGTCTGGCGGCGACGGCGATGCGGGCGTTTCGATTCAGCGTGTGTTGGCTGCTGGCCATGGCCTGGCTGCTGTGGGCCCTGCCGCAGCCGGCGCCGGCGGCAACGGCGGTGGCCGTCAGCGATGTGCTGCAGCTCAGCGAGCGGCAGCCCGATGCCGAGGCCTGGCCGGCGGTGCGCGTGCTGCACGAGGACGGCACGCCGCTCAGCCTGGCGCAGGTGCGCGCGCGCGACGCGCAGTTCGCGCTGCCCGACGCGCCCTGGGCCAACCTGGGCACCCAGCGCCACGCGGTGTGGCTGCGCGTGCCGCTGCACGTGGCCGACGGCGATGGCCAGTGGGTGATGGACATCGACTACCCGGCGCTGCGCCAGATCGACGTGAGCCTGGTCACCGACGGCCAGCTGATGCTGCAGCGCCGCCTGGGCTCGTCGCTGAAGCTCAGCGAGCAGCCGCTGCCGGGCCGCACACCGGCCCTTGCGCTGCAGCTCGAGCCCGGCCGCCAGCATGTGCTGTACCTGCGGGTGCAGACCCTCAGCGCGGTGATCGTGCCGATCCAGTTCAGCAAGCCGGTGACGTTTGCGCTGCGCGAATCGCGCCGCCTGCTGGTGCAGGGCCTGCTGGCCGGCTTTGCGCTGGCGCTGCTGGCCTACAGCGTGGCCTACGGCATCAGCCTGCGCAGCCCGCTGTTCGGCTTCTACGGCCTGATGCTGCTGGGCACCACGCTGTTCTTCGTGCACCTGTACGGCCTGGGCCTGCTGCACCTGTGGCCCGAGCAGCCGCTGCTGCAGGCCTACCTGTCGCCACTGGCCGTGCTGCTGGCGCTGGCGCCGGCCGGCGTGTTCGTGGCGCTGGCGCTGGACACCCGCCAGCACAGCCCGCGGCTGCACCGGGCGCTGCTGGGCATGTCGGCGCTGGCGGCGCTGAGCCTGCTGCTGGGCAGCACCGGCCTGCTGCCCTATGCGCTGCTGAAGGCCCTGGCCTCGGGCCTGGGGCTGCCGCTGGCCGCCGTGGCGGCACTGGCCTCGTGGCAGCAGGCGCGCCTGGGCAGCCGCGCCGCGGGCTACATGCTGGTGGGCTGGACGGCCTACACGGCCGGCGGCGTCAGCATGGTCAGCCTGCTGTACGGCCTGGTGCCGGCCACGCTGTGGACCATGCACCTGTTCCAGGCCTGCTGGCTGCTGGAGATCCTGGCCTGGCTGCAGGTGCTGGGCCTGCACATCGAGGGCGTGCGCCGCCAGGCCGAGCGCAGCGAGGCCGAGAAGCAGGCCCTGCAGTCGCTGGCCCACACCGACGCGCTCACCGGCCTGCCCAACCGCCGCGGCCTGGGCCTGGCGCTGGAGCGCGCGCTGGCCGATTGCAGCGAGGCGCGCGCGCTGGCCCTCTTCATGCTGGACCTGGACGGCTTCAAGCCCGTGAACGACCGCCTCGGCCACGACGCCGGCGATGCCCTGCTGGTGGCGGTGGCGCAGCGCCTGCGCCAGCAGCTGCGCAGCACCGATCTGGTGGCCCGCCTGGGCGGCGATGAATTTGTGGTGCTGGTGCCCGGCCTGGCGCTGGAGGCCGACGCCATGGCCGTGGGCCGCAAGCTGCTGCAGGCCTTCGACGCACCCTTCGCGGTGGCTGGCCAGCACTGCCGCGTGGGCCTGACCGTCGGCCTGGCGCTGGCGCCGACCGACGGCCGCCAGGCCGCCGATCTGCTGAAGCTGGCCGATGCGGCCATGTACGCCGGCAAGCAGGGCGGCCGGCACTGCCTGCGGCGGGCGACCGCTGTCGGCGCCCCGGGCGCCGATGCCGCCGCCAGATCAGCCGCCAACGCGGCCGCCGGCGCGGCCCTCAATCGCCCTTGAAGCCGGTGCTTTTGACCACCGCCGCCCAGCGTGCGGCCTCGCGCTGCAGCATGGCCTGGGCATCGGCGCGGCTGCTGGGCGTGACGCTGAAGCCGGCGTCCTGCAGCTTCTGCACCACCTCGGGATGGCGCAGCGCGGCCACGGTGGCGCGCTGCAGCTGGTCCTGCACCGCCACCGGCGTGGCCGCCGGCACCAGCAGCGCGAACCAGGCGGCGAAATCGGCCTTCGGGTAGCCGGCCTCGGTGAAGGTGGGCACCTCGGGCAGCAGCGCCGAGCGCTCGGGCGCGGTGGTGGCCAGCGCGCGCATCTTGCCGCCCTTGACCTGGGCCATGGCCAGCGCGGTGGACACGAAGGCGCCCTTCACGTCGCCCGCGATGATGGCGGTGACGGCATCGCCGGTGCTGCGGTAGTGGATGCTCTCCACGCCGAAGCCCGCCAGGCTGCCGAACACCTCGGCGCCGAAGTGCCCCGGCGTGCCGGCGCCGAAAGTGCCGAAGTTCAGCTTGTCCTTCTCGGCCTTGGCGGCCTTGACGAAATCGGCCACGCTGCGGTGCGGCGAGCTGGTGGGCACCACCAGCACGAAGTCCGAGCGCACCACCTCGCTGATGGCCGCGAACTCCTTCAGCGGCTGGTAGGGCAGCTTGCCGAAGGCGGCCGGCGCGATGCTGATCGAGCCCACCTCGCCCAGCAGCAGCGTGGCGCCGTCGGCCGCACCCTTGGCCACCGCCTGCGCGGCGATCTGGCCGCCGGCGCCGGCGCGGTTGTCGATGGCCAGCGTGAGCTTCAGCTCCTCGCCCAGGCGCTGGCCCAGCGTGCGCGCCACCACATCCGGCCCCGAGCCGGGCGGAAAGCCCACCACCAGCTTCACCGGCCCGGCCAGGGCCTGGGCATGCACGGCCGGGGCCAGGCCGATGGCGGCGGCGGCCGCCAGGCCGGCCAGCAGCAGGCGGCGGGCCGGGCGGGTGGGGCGGGCGCAGGGGGTGATGGCGGGCATGGCGGCGTCCTCGGCAGGCAGGGTGGGGCTAGGCTGGGCCGCGAGTCTGGCCGAGCATGCCGCGCCGGCCTGTCATCCGAGAGGGCGACAGCGTGCGCGCCGCTCGGTGCCGCTCAGTGCGCCTGGCCACGCGCCCAGGCGAACAGCTCGCTGCGAAAGTGCAGGCCCAGCCGGCCGAAGGCGCGGGCGCGGTAGGTCTTGACCGTGGCCACCGTGAGGCCCAGGTCGGCGGCAATGCCGTCGTAGCTCCAGCCGCGCAGCAGGCGCTCGCAGACGTCGAGCTCGCGCTCGGTCAGCGCCGGGCAGCGGGCCCGCAGCCGGGCGCGCGTGGCGGCGGGGCCGTCATCCGCCGCTGCGCCGGGGCCGCCCGCCGGCGCGTCCAGCCGCGCCTGCAGCCGCAGGTGCTGGCGCACGCCGGCCAGCAGCAGCGGCGCCAGGCGGTGAAAGCGCTCCTGCTCCAGCGGCTCGAACATGCCCTGGCGCTCATGGCGGTAGAGGTTCACCGCCAGCAGGCTGCCGTCGTCCTCCAGCGCCGCCACGCTCAGGCGCTCGAGCACGCCGTGGCGCTGGTAGATGGCCTCGCGGTGGGCGCGGCTGGGCGCCTCGTCGGCGGCCATCTTCAGCACCAGCGGTGCGGCGGCGCCACGCTGGCGGCGCACGGCGTCAAAGCTGGCATCGCGGCGGTACAGGCCATCGAGGTAGGCGGCAAAGCAGTCGCGCGTGGTGTCGGGCACGCCGCGCGCGGCCGAGCAGTGCAGCACCGGCGGCTGGGCCGTGCGCAGCCGGTACACCGACCACGAGCCGGCGCGCAGCGCCTGGTTCAGCCCCTCGAGCGCGCCCAGCGCAAAGCCGGGCTCGCCCAGCTGGCCGATCAGCGCGCCCAGGCAGGCCTGCTCGGGACGGTCGAGCGCGGCGGGCGCAGCGGCGGGGGCAAGAGGCCAGGTGTGCATCGGCGGATCTGGGCAAGAAATCTGGGCAAGAACAATGGCATGGCGCGCGGGCGGCACGGCGCGCCGCACCGGCCGGGCTGTCGGCCTCTGGGATGACAGGCTGCGGCGCCGGCTGGCGGCAGGCTTGCAGCTTGCGCCCCGCCGCGGCGGCGCGCCCGGCACGACACGCCCCGCACGGCGCGCCGATGCTAGGCGGCGCCACCGCAGCCCGGCATCCAGACTCTCCCTGCCCCGAGCACCATGACCGCCACCACCGCCCCCGTCGAACACGACGACACCGCCTTTCCGCCCGCCCCGGCGCTGCTGCCCTTCACGCGCATCCGCTGCGAGGTGGGCGCGCTGGTGACGCTGGGCCCCGGCCACCATGGCGAGCGCCGCTATGTGCCGCTGGGCGGCGGCACGGCGCGCGGCCCGGGCCTGAACGGACGCGTGGTGGCAGGCGGTGTCGACTGGCAGGTGCGCCGCGCCGACGAGGTGCTGGAGATCGCCGCCCACTACGTGCTGCAGGCCGACGATGGCGCGCTGATCGAGGTGCGCAGCGACGGCTACCGCCACGGCCCGCCCGAGGTGATGGCCCGGCTGGCGCGCGGCGAGGCGGTGCCGCGCGAGGCCTACTACTTCCGCACCATCATGCGCTTTCAGACCGGCGCGCCGGCCTGGGCGCACCTGAACGGCCTGCTGGCGCTGGCCGTGGGCTGCCGCGAGGCCAGCGCGGTGCTGCTGGACGTCTACCGCATCGGCTGAAGCCGCCGCGCCGGGACGCCTGTCCCATGGCGGCTGCGCGCGGCACCGCGCACACTGGCGGCCACCACCATCCCTGCGCCGCCGCGGCGCCCGAACGCCATGACCCACCCCGCCCCGCGCCGCACGGCGCCCTGGCTGCCGCCGCTGCTGGCGGTGCTGCTGCTGGCCGCCGCAGCCGACAGCTTTGCCGCCGATTCACCGCCCGCCGCGCCGGTGCATGCCAGCCCGGCCGACCCGCTGGCCGTGGCGCGCACGCTGATCGCCGACGGCCGCTGGGCCGCGGCGATCGCCGAACTGGAGCGCGTCAACGCGCGCGGCAGCGCCGACTGGCACAACCTGATGGGCTACAGCCACCGCAAGGCCCGGCAGCCCGACCACGCCGCCGCCGAGCGCCACTACAACGAGGCGCTGCGCATCGACCCGCGCCACCGCGGTGCGCTGGAGTACTCGGGCGAGCTGTACCTGATGACCGGCCGGCTGCCGCTGGCCGAGGCGCGCCTGGCCACGCTGGACCAGCTGTGCGCCCAGCCCTGCCCCGAACAGGCCGACCTGCGCCAGGCCATCGCCGCCTACAAGGCCCGGGGCGGGCGCCCGCAGGAGACGCGCTGAAGGCGCCCTGAAGGCGCCCGGCGCAGCCGGTGCGGCTCAGCGCCCGCCACTCACATCCACGATGGCGCCGGTGGTGTAGCTGGCCTCGGCCGACAGCAGCCACACGATGGCCGCGGCAATCTCGTCGGCGCGGCCGGGGCGCTGCATCGGGATGACGCCGGCCAGCTTGGCGGCGCGCCCGGCATCGCCGCTGTCGGCGTGGATGTCGGTGTCGGTGATGCCCGGTCGCACGGCGTTCACGCGCACGCCCTCGGCCGCCAGCTCCA
>CAYPDO010000172.1:0-8268 GCA_964409495.1 uncultured Bordetella sp. | reverse complement strand
CACCGGGGTAGCGCGACCGCCTGCGCACGAGGGCAGGTGTCGCAGAAGCCTTAACTCGAGACCACCGATTTCGACATCTGCAGCGCATCGGCCCCGCGCACGAAGCTGCCGGCCTCGACCACGGCCACGAAGGCCTGCATTTCCTGGAAGCGGTCCATGGCCGGATTGTCCCGATTTCAGGGTCAGTGCATCGCCGGCGCGGTGCTTTTTCCCGCACGGGCGGCTGCCTACAGTTCATCCCATCGCAGCAAGGCGCTGCGCCCCAACCCTCCGCAACCCTTCAGGAGTTCTGTCATGAAAGTCACTGTCATCGGCGCCGGCAAAATGGGCTCGGCGATCGTGTCGCAACTGGTCCAGGCCGGTCACGCGGTGAGCGTCACCGCGCGGGATGCGGCCAAGGCGGCCGCCGTGGCCGCTGCCCATCCTGGCGCCACCGCCGTGGCCGCCCAGGGTGCCGCCGTCGGCGCCGATCTGGTGGTGCTGGCCACCGGCTATGGCGACGCCGCGGCGGCCCTGCAGGCCGCCCAGGTGCAGCCGGCCCAGGCCGTCATCGACATCACCAATCCGCTGACCGCCGACTACATGGGTCTCACGCTGGGCCACAGCACCTCGGCCGCCGAAGAGATCGCCAAGGCCGTGCCCAACGCCGCCATCGTCAAGGGCTTCAACACCGTGTTCGCGCAGGTGCTGGCCAAGGGTGCGGATGCCGGCAACGGCCAGAAGGTCAGCGTGTTCCTGGCCAGTGACAACGCCGAGGCCAAGCAGTCGGCCAAGGCCTTGGCCACGAGCCTGGGCTTCGACGTGGTGGATGCCGGTGGCCTGAAGAACGCCCGCTACCTGGAGCCACTGGCCGGCCTGAACATCTATTTGGGCTATGGCGCCGGTCTGGGCACCTCGATCGCGCCCACGTGGCAGCGCCTGGGCTGATCGCCGCCGGATCAACGCAGCCTGAGTGAATAGCAGCATGCCCACCATGACTCCGCACCGCCTGTTCCATGTCACCGTCGCCTCTGCGCTGCTGTCCTCGGCCGTGCTGTTCAGCACCCAGGCCGGCGCGCAAGGCAAGACACTGGCGGAAAACCCGCCGACCCCGGCGCCCAAGGCCGAACCTCAGGCGCCCAAGGTTGAGCAGCACCTCAAGACCTTTGATGCGCTGGACTTCGACGTGTTCAGCAACCAGAAATGGGATCGGTTGCACGAGAGCCACGCCAAGGACATCGTCGTCACCTGGCCTGACGGTCATGAGACCCGGGGCATCGACAAGCACATAGAGGATCTGAAGGCGCTGTTCGTCTTTGCGCCCGACATCGCCATCAAGACCCATCCGATCCGCTTTGGCTCGGGCACCTGGACGGCGGTGACGGGTGTGATGACGGGCACCTTCACCCAACCGATGCCCCTGCCGGACGGGAAGTCGATCGCCCCGACCGGAAAGCGTTTTGCCATCGGCATGGCCACCATCGGCCACTGGAAGAACGGCACCATGGACCACGAGTGGCTGTTCTGGGACAACCAGGACTTCATGGCCCAGATCGGCCTGGGTGGCAAGTAGGCAGGCTGAGCGGCCCAGCGCTACGATGGGCCGCAGTCCACCCTCTCCACGCACCAAGCACCATGAACGACATCGTCATCCAGACGCCGCGTGACGCGGCGCCCTCGTCGCAACATCTGCTGCTGTTCTTCCATGGCGTGGGTTCCAGCGCCGAGGATCTGCGCGGGCTGGGCCAGGTCATCGCCCAGCGGCATCCGCAGGCCCATGTGGTGAGCGTGCGCTCGCCCGATGCGTCCGATCTGGGCCAGGGCTGGCAGTGGTTTTCGGTGCTGGGCGTCACGGCCGAGAACCGCGCCCAGCGCGTGGCCGCCGCGCTGCCGCGCTTTCAGCAGGCGGTGCGTGACTGGCAGCAACGCACCGGTGTTCCGGTGGAGCGCACCACGCTGCTCGGCTTCTCGCAGGGCGCCATCATGGCGCTGGCGTCGGCGGTGGTGGCCCAGCCGCTGGCCGCGCGCGTGGTGGCCATGGCCGGCCGCTTTGCCGCGCAGCCGGCGGCGCCTGACCTGTCCACGCACTTTCACCTGCTGCACGGCCAGGCCGATGGCGTGGTGCCGGCACAGTCGTCCATCGATGCCCAGGCGTGGCTGTCGGCGGCCGGTGCGCCGGTCACGCTCGACCTCTTTCCCGGCCTGGGCCATGGCATTGACGGGCGCATGCTGGCGCGCGTGCAGGAGATCCTCGCGGCGGATGCAGGCATGATCTGAGCCATGAGCAAGGACATGACCTGGCAGTTGCTGGACGCTGCACGCAGCGTGCTGGTGCACGGCGGCGCCACTGCCACGCTGGCGCTGGCACCGGCCAGCCTGGCACAGCGCTGCTGGCCGCAGGGCCGGCCGCGGCCGGTGGATCTTGAACACGCCATCGACCAGGTGGAAGACACGATTGAACGCGCAGGCCTGAAGCACGAGGAGCGTGGCACCTTGTGGCTGGATGGGTCGCTGGCACATCTGCTGCTGGCGTGGCTGCCGGCCTTGCCGGGTTCGGGTTGTCCGCGTGATCGGGTCGAGGCAGTGTTCACCAGCTGCGTGGCCCAGGTACATGCTGGCCAGACGGACAACGCATCCGGCCAAGCCGTCGCGGCCCTGCTGATGCTGCGTGAGTTGATGCACCACCTGGGCTTCCAGAACGTGGCCGTGGCCAGCCGTATCGACGAAGGAACACCATGACGACCAAGATCGTGGGAGGCTGCCTGTGCGGCGCGGTGCGCTACCAGGCCGACGCGCAGCCGATGGTGGTGGCGCTGTGCCACTGCACGCATTGCCAGCGGCAATCGGGCAGCGCGTTCTCGGTCAATGTGGGGGTACCCAAGGGGTCGCTGCGCTTCACTGCCGGCGCCACCGCGGTGTATCAGGACATGGGCAGCAGCGGCCAACCGGTCTACCGGCATTTCTGCGGCCGCTGTGGCTCGCCGATCTTCTCGGACGTGGTGGCGCGGCCGGGCATGGACTGGTTGAAGGCCGGTACGCTGGACGATAGGTCGTGGGTGCAGCCCACGCTGTCGCTGTGGTGCGATTCGGCCCAGCCGTGGGTCAGCCAGCCCGAAGTGGCCACGCGCTTCGGCAAGGGGCCGGCCCCCACCTAAGACTGCGTGCGCGTGGTGCCGCTCACCGCGGCGTCGCGCTGCAGTTCGCCGATCAAAGTTTGTGCAAAGGCCGTGGCGGCCGCGCTGCGGTAGCTGCTGCGTCGCCACACCAGACCGGCGGGGCGCGCTGGTCGCGGGTCGGTCACGTCGAGCAGGCGCATACGCGCTGAGCGGCGCGCGGTGCGGCCCGGCAGAAAGGCCGCGGCCACACCCTGGTCGACGATGCGCTGCAGTGCGTCCACCGAGTCGATCTCCAGCACGATGTTCGGACGCACGCCGGCGCGCTGGAAGTGCGCATCCAGCATGCGGCGCGTGGCATAGCGCTGACCCATCATGGCCAGCGGCACATCGGCCAACTGTGAGAACTTGATCGACTGGCGCGCCGCCAGTGGATGGTGGGCCGGGACGGCCAGGCGCAACACGTCGTCGAACAGGCGCTCGCCCATCACCGCGTCGCTGCTGGGCGGGTAGAACGCAACGCCCAGGTCCAGCAGGCCCTCGGCCACCTGGGCCTCGATGTCCAGTGCCGTCAGCTCCACCACCTGCAGCCGCACATCAGGGTGCTGCTGCAGGAAGGCGGCCACCACCTGCGGCATCAGGCTGGTGACCAGCGTGTGGATCACGCCGACGCGCAGGGTGCCGGTGGCCAACGTGCGCAGCTGGCTCACCGCGCGCTTGCCTTCCTCCACCTGGGCCAGCACACCGCGGGCGTGGCCCAGCAGCTCGCGGCCGGCGTCCGACAGGCGCAGCGTGCGGCCCACGCGCTCGAACAGCGCGCTGCCCAGTTCGCTCTCCAGCTGGGCCAGCTGGTGCGACAGCGTGGACTGGGTGACGAACACCTGTTCGGCAGCGCGCGCCATGGTGCCCGCATCGGCAATGGCCACGAAGTACCGCAGGTGGCGCAACTCCATGAAAACCCCAGCAATTGATCGATGCCGTCGATCTTATCTGCGCATCAACTTCATTGGATCGATCGAGCCACCTTGCCTAAGCTGCGGCCCTCGTCAAAACCCAACACCCGGAGACCGCCATGTCCGATCAACTGTCCAACCGCCGCCGCTTCCTGGTGGCCGCACCCGCCGCCGTGGCGGCGGCCGCCGCCGCACCGGCCCACGCCGGCAGTGCCTGCCTGGTGACCGATGGCGACATCCTCGGCCCCTTCTACCGCCCAGGCGCCAAGACCACGGTGAAGATGGTTGAAGCTGGTGTCGAAGGCGAGCGCCTGGTGGTCACCGGCACGGTGCTGCGCCCCGACTGCAAGACGCCGGTGGTAGGCGCCACGATCGACTTCTGGCACTGCGACCACAAGGGCGCGTACGACATCAAGACGCCTGACGAGAAGATCGCGCCGGAGAACTTCCGTTTCCGCGCGATGGCGCAGACCGACAAGGACGGCCGCTTCACGTTCGAGACCATCGTGCCGGGCCGCTACGGCATTCCGCCCGGCCTGGAGGGCTTCGAGGCCTATGCGGGCCAGACGCGCCCGGCGCACTTCCACCTCACGGTCACGCACCCGGTCTACCTGCCGCTGACCACGCAGATCTACATGCAGGGCGATCCCTTCATCGCCAAGGACCCGTGGGCCAAGCACTCGCGTCTGGTGATGCCGGTGAAGAAGTCGGCCAGCGGCTCGGCCGGCCAGTTCGAGATCGTGCTGGGCAACCGCCCGGGCCAGAAGCGCGCTTGAGCGGCGCAGGATCGTCCGGATGAAACTCCACAGCATCGAGACCGTGCTGGTCGACATTCCGACCACACGGGTGCACCACCTGTCCTTTGGCGCCATCACCACGCAGAACTACGTGATCGTGCGGGTGCGCAGCGACGACGGCCTGGTGGGCCTGGGCGAGGCGTCCACCATCGGGGGGCCGGCCTGGGCCGAGGAGAGCACCGAGACCATCAAGGGCATCATCGACCAGTACCTGACGCCGCACCTGCTGGGGCGCGATCCGCGCGATCTGCAGGCGCTGTCGGCCCTGATGGACAAGCTGGTGCGCGGCAACCGCTTTGCCAAGGCGGCGGTGGAGATGGCGCTGCTGGACCTGTCGGCGCGAGCGCTGCAGGTGCCGGCGCACCGGCTGCTGGGCGGCCAGGTGCACCAGCGCATCGACCTGGCCTGGACCCTGGCCAGTGGCGATACCGAGGCCGATATCGCCGAGGGCGAGGCCAAGCTGGCCGCCAAGCTGCACCACATCTTCAAGCTGAAGATCGGCGCCGGTGATCCGGCTGCCGATGTGCGCCATGCCAGCCGCATTGCCGAGCACTTCCAGGGCCGCGCCACGGTGCAGGTGGATGTCAACCAGGCCTGGGACGAGCTCACGGCCACGCGCTGCATCGCGCGCCTGGAGGCCGCCGGCGTGGCGCTGATCGAGCAGCCGGTGGTGCGCCACGACGTGGCCGCGATGGCCCGCCTGGCCGCGCGCTTCGACGTGGCCATCATGGCCGACGAGGCGCTGGGCACGCCGGCCGATGCGCTGAATCTGGCGCAGCGGGCGGCGGCCGACGTGTTCGCGCTCAAGCTCACCAAGGCCGGAGGCCCGCTGGCCACGATGAAGACCGCCGCCATTGCCGAGGCGGCGGGCATTCCCTGCTACGGTGGCTGCATGCTGGAAACCAGCGTGGGCACGGCAGCCTATCTGCACACCTTCGTGGCCATCGCCGGCATCCGCATGGGCTGCGAGCTGTTCGGTCCGCTGCTGCTGAAGGACGACCTGGTGACCCGGCCGCTGCACTACCACGACGGCGCCATCCACTTGCATGAGGGGCATGGCTTCGGTGTGGACATCGATCCCGACAAGCTGGCCCACTACCGCCGCGACCGCGCACCGCGCGTGGCCGTGTCCGCAGCCTGACCCGAGGACCCGCGATGCTCTATCTCGTGCACATGCAGGTGGAATTGCCGCCCGACATGCCGCCCGCGCAGGCGCAGGCGATCAAGGATAAGGAGAAGGCCTACTCGCAGGAGCTGCAGCGCCAGGGCCGGTGGCTGCACCTGTGGCGCGTGGTGGGCGAGTACGCCAACTACAGCGTCTTCGATGCGCCCGACCACGACACGCTGCACCAGTGGCTGGCCGGGCTGCCGCTGTTCCCGTACATGCGACTGAAGGTCACGCCGCTGGCGCAACACCCTTCGGCGATCCGTTGAGAGACTGCATGAACCGCATTGTTCGAATGACGTTGCGCGCGGCGCTGCTGCTGGCGGCCGCTGCGCTGCTGGCCCCTGCCCAGGCCGCCTATCCCGACAAGCCCATCCGCTGGGTGGTGCCGTTTCCGCCGGGCGGCGCGATGGACGGCATCGCCCGCGCGCTGGGCGAGAGCCTGTCACGCAAGTTCGGCCAGGCCGTGGTGGTGGAGAACAAGCCGGGCGCCGGTGGCAACCTGGGCGTGGACCTGGTGGCCAAGTCACCGGCCGATGGCTACACGATGGTCATCACCTCGATCGGCATGGTGACCAACCGCTACCTGTACACCAAGCTGAGCTACGACCCGCAGAAGGACTTCGTGCCGGTGTCGCAGCTGGCGGTGGTGCCCAACATGCTGGTGATCAACCCGAATCGCGTGAAGGCGCGCACGGTGCGCGAGCTGATCGCCGAGGCCAAGGCCCAGCCCGGCAAGATGGTCTACGCATCGGCCGGCAATGGCACCTCCATCCACCTGGCCGGCGAGCTGTTCACCGCGATGACCGGCACCGAAATAATGCATGTGCCCTACCGCGGCAGCAGCCCGGCCGTGACCGACCTGCTGGGCGGCCAGGTGGACATGATGTTCGACAGCGTGGCCTCGGCACGGCCGCATGTGCAATCGGGCAAGCTGCTCGCGCTGGGCGTGACCACGGCCACCCGCTCGGCCGCCATGGCCCAGGTGCCCACGCTGGCCGAGGCCGGTGTGCCGGGCTATGCGCTGTCGCCCTGGTTCGGCGTCTTCATGCCGGCCGGCACGCCCAAGGAGGTGGTACGCACCATGCACGCGGCGCTGGCCGAGGCGCTGAAGAGCACCGAGATCAAGGCGCGGCTGTTCGTGCTGGGCGCCGAGCCCATCGGCAGCACGCCGGAAGCCTTTGCCGCCACGCTGGCTGCCGAGAACACCCAGTGGGAGCAGCTGATCCGCACCCGCGGCATCAAGGCCGACTGATGGCGGCGCCGCAGGAACTCTTTGCGCGCCAGCTGGCCGATGGCCCCGGCGTGCCGGTGGTGTTCAGCCACGCGCTCGGGCTGGACCATGCGATGTGGCAGGGCACGGCCCAAGCGCTGGCCGGGCGTTATCCGGTGCTGGCCTATGACCACCGCGGCCATGGCCGTTCGCCGGGCTACACCTCGGCGCCGCGGATGCAGACCCTGGTGGATGACGCTGCACAGGTGATCGAGGCCTGGGGCCGCGGCCCGGTGGTGTTCGTCGGGCTGTCGATGGGCGGCATGGTGGGGCAGGGGCTGGCCATCCAGCGGCCCGATCTGGTGGCTGGTCTGGTGCTGGCCCACACCACCGCCGTCTACCCGCCGGCCGCGCGCGAGGCCTGGGCACAGCGCGTGGCCACCGTGCGTGCGGGCGGCATGGCTGCCGTGGTCGAGCTGGTGCTGTCACGCTACCTGTCGCCGGCCTTTATCCAGCAAGCACCGCCGGCCGCGGCGCAGTTGCGCCGGCAGATCCTGGACGCTGATCCTGCGGGCTATGCCGCCAGCTGCGAGGCCATCGCCGCTGTGGACTGGCTCGATCAGCTGCCCGGCATCACCTGCCCGACCCTGGTGCTGGCCGGTGCACTGGATCTCGGTGCACCGCCCGCGATGGCCGAGGCCATCCAGCAGCGCGTGCCGGGCGCCACCTTGTCGGTGCTGGCCGACGCGGCCCACCTCAGCCCGGTGGAGCAGCCGGCCGCCTTTCAGCAGGCATTGCGCGACTTTCTGGACGCGCGGGCGGCCTGAATGAATCGAACCCCATGACCACCCCTTGCATCATCACCGTAGCGATCACCGGATCGCTGCCCCAGAAGCGCGACAACCCGGCGGTGCCGATCACGGTGTCGGAGCAGATCGAGTCCACACACCAGGCCTTCGAGGCCGGGGCCTCGCTGGTGCACCTGCATGTGCGCCAAGACGATGGCAGCCCGACCTCGTCACCCGAGCGCTTCGAGGCCGTGATGGCC
>CAYPDO010000171.1:0-8275 GCA_964409495.1 uncultured Bordetella sp. | reverse complement strand
GCTGGCCGAAGGCGAACGCCAGGCTGATGCTGGCCAGACCCAGGCCGGTGGCGGTGTTGATCGAGCCGAGGAACAGGCCCATCGACTGGCGCGCGCCCATGGTCAGCGCAAAGGTGCCGGCGGCGGCCAGCAGCACCCAGGCCAGGGCGGGCACCCGGGACGCGCGCGCCGTGCGGGTGTTGTGGGTGGCGTCAGGCATGGTCAGGGTCCTCGGGGATGGCCGGCGGGTCGGCGCTTGGATCGCTGTTCAGCAACTGCAGGCAGTCGTCGAGCAGGGCATGCAGCTGGGCCACGCGTTCGGTGCCCAGCCGGTCGTTGAAGGCCAGCTGCGCAGCCTTCCAGGCGCGCTGGGCCTCGGTGCGCTTGGCGGTGCCCGCCGGGGTGAGACAGACCGAGCGCGAGCGCGCATCGGCACCCGGGCCCACGGCCACCCAGCCCTGGCTGACCAGGGGCTGCAGGTTGCGGGTGAGCGTGGACGGCTCGAGCCCCATGTGCTGGGCCAGCACCGCCGGCTGCACCGGGGCCAGCGCGGCGATGTGGCTCAGCAGCGAGTACTGCGAGGTTTTCAGGCCGGTGCGCGGCAGCAGATGGCTGTCGTAGAAGCGGCTTACCACACGGTCGGCCTGACGCAGGCGGAAGTTGCTGCAGCCGCGTGGGGGCTTGGTCGCGGCCGTGCTGGCGGTTACAGCGGGGGAGGCTGGCGGGGTGGAGCGGCGTTGCGTGGGCATGGCGTGCCGGGTGGCAATGACCAAGGAGTGCAGAGGGCTATCAGTGTACCTACAATGAATGTACCTGCAACAACATGGTGATGACGATGACCCGACCGAAGGATCTGCCGCCCGAGATTCTGGAAACACTGGCGCGCTGGGAGGCCGACGAGGCGCGTGTACGTGCCGGGCTGGCCGCGCCTGGCGTCGCACATCCCGCACAGCTTGCCGGCAAGACCGGCCTGGAGATGTTCGAGGCCATCAGCCGTGGCGAACTGCCCTCGGTGCCGATCGGTGCGTCGATGGACTTCTGGCCGATCGAGTACGAACGCGGGCGCTTTGTGTTCCAGGGCCGGCCGAGCGCACGCTTCCTCAACCCGCTGGGCACCATGCACGGTGGCTGGATTGCCACGCTGCTCGATTCGGCGGTGGCCTGCGCCGTGCACACGATGCTGCCGTCCAATGTGGGCTACACCACGGCTGAACTCAAGGTGAGCTATGTGCGGGCGCTGACGCCGGATGTGCCGCTGGTCCGCGCCGAGGGCCGGGTGATCAATTCCGGGCGCACGCTGGGCTTTGCCGAAGGCCGACTGGTGGGCCCGGACGGACGCCTGTACGCGCATGCCACCACCACCTGCGTGGTGCTGCCCGGGATGCGTTGAGCTGGCGTTCATGCCGCATTTGCGCAGCGTGGCGGATGGCGTTGACGCAGGTGGCTTCCGTTGCTGTGATGGCCATGGCGTGTGGCGCCGGCGTGCGGGAATGCCCCGCTGCTCAATCGGTGGTCTCGAACGGCTGCTGCAGCCTGCGCAGGTAGCGCTGGATCACGGCCGGGTCAGTCACGCCCAGCCAGGCCGCGACGTGCTCCGGCGCATGCCCCCGGCGCAGCTGTCGCAATGCGAAGCTGTGGCGCAGGCGGAACGATCCACCGGCAGCACGCGACGGAATGTCGGCAGAGGCCAGCACGGCGCAAGCCGCCTCGTACTGCGCCACCTTGCCCCAGGGTTTGCCGGTGCGCGTGGAAGGCAGCAGCCAGCCGCCGGGGATGGCGAGCTCGGCCCGCAGTTTCAGCCAGGCATCCAGCACGCGGGCCGCCCAGGGGGCCAGCGGCACCTCATGGGTGGGTGCGCTGCCGTTGGCCGGCACCCGCAGCCACAGTCGCGGGACTGAACGAGCACCCGGCTGCCGGGCGCCACGAATCCCGGTGTCGGGGTCCAGGTCAGGCCAGGCTTCAGCGAGCTTCGGCATCGCGTGCTGCAGGCTGCGCGACGGGTCCACATCGCGCAAGGTGAGGGCCCGCACATCGCCTGGTCCGAGGCCGGCACCCAGTTGCAGCGCCGCGGCGGTGACATTGCGCAGATCCTGCCAGCGGGCCAGTGCAGCACGGGCCGAAAGGCGGCGCTGGCGGCCAATGACCGCCAGCAGACGCTGAACTTCGGCAGGGGTGAGGTGCTCGAGCTGCTCGGCCTCGCGCTGCACATTGGCCAGCCGGACATGCGGGCGCTCGGCGAGCAGTGCATCGGCGGCCGTCGCACCGCGTGGTGCTGCCGCGGCCCAGGTTTGTACCCGGCGCACCAGGCTCATCAGCCGCCACTCGTAGCGCGGTGTCAGGGCGTCGCCATCCTGGGCGTGCTGTTCGCGCGAACGGATGTAGGCGGCCAGCGCAGCGCTGTCGAGCATCTCGAGCGACTTGATGGGCGGCTGCTGTGACAGACACCAGTGGCACATCGCCCCCCACATCGCACGGTAGATG
This sequence comes from uncultured Bordetella sp., assembly GCA_964409495.1. Lineage (GTDB taxonomy): Bacteria > Pseudomonadota > Gammaproteobacteria > Burkholderiales > Burkholderiaceae_C > Pseudaquabacterium. Next base: position 5,815 of record CAYPDO010000171.1, on the reverse strand, counting down.
GCCTGCGAGCTCGCACGATGCAGGCGACCCAGCCGGTGCTCTTCGGCGAGCCATTGATCGAAGATGTCCTGGATTCGCAGCATAAATGAACTAACAGCGAAATTTGAAGATAACACGGTTTCCCACACTACGACACGCAAAAACGCCAAAGAGCAAAAACAACCGTTAGTTCGTTTATTCGTTGCCCGCGCCGAGCCGCCGCACCCATGTTCCCCGAGAACTTGAATCAGCCCGTTGCGCCGCCATCTGCCAACCCAGCACCGTCATTCCTGCCTGATCCTGATCGACTTCCACCATGTCTGCACACACCCAGCCGCAACTCACCGTTCCCGTCGGCCTCCAGTCCGTGGCCGCGCTGGCGGTGTTGCTGGAAAAGCTTGAGCGCGCGCCGCGCCAGGCCAGCGCCGGGCAGTTCCAGCAGGTGGCACAGCAACTGTCCCGGATGCTGGTCACGGCCACGCCCGGGCCCGCACTCGACGCCCTGCTGCAGGCCCTGCCCGCCGCCGCCGAGCTTTACGAGAACGCCCACTACGCCCACGCCGGTCTGTGCTGCAGCCCGTTGACGCTGGCACTCGACACCGAGCTCGCAGCCAGCGCCTGCATCCGCCGCGCCCGCGGCCTGCGCTGAGCAGCCGTAGCCACGGGCATCGGCACACGCGCCGGCACATCCGGGCATCGCGCGGCGCCGGGCCTGCAAGGGTGCAGCGCCACGGCCGTGCCGCGCCGCTACCATGCGTTCACCGCATCACCCCAGCCCACGAATCCCGAATGACCAATCCCTTCAAGGCTGCCATCCGCGGCGGCGAGCAGCAGATCGGCCTGTGGCTCTCGCTGGCCGATCCCTATGCCACCGAGCTGTGCGCCACCGCCGGCTTCCAGTGGATGCTGATCGACGGCGAGCATGCGCCGAATGACCTGCGCAGCATGCTCCATGCGCTGCAGGCCTGCGCTGCCCACGCCAGCCACCCGGTGGTGCGCGTGGTGCAGGGCGACAGCGCGCTGATCAAGCAGGTGCTCGACATCGGCGCCCAGACCATCCTGGTCCCGATGGTCGACACCGCCGAGCAGGCCGGCGTCATGGCCCGCGCCATGCGCTATCCGCCGCAAGGACACCGCGGCGTCGGCTCGGCCGTGGCGCGCGTGTCGCAATGGGGCGCCCGGGCCAACTACCTGAATGAAGCCAACGACGAGGTGTGTCTGCTGGTGCAGGCCGAGACCACCACGGCACTGGCCAACCTGGAAGCCATCTGCGCCGTCGAGGGGGTGGACGGCGTGTTCATCGGCCCGGCCGATCTGGCGGCCTCGATGGGCCACCGCGGCAACCCTGGCCATCCCGAGGTCCAGGCAGCCATCGATGGCGCCATCCGCCGCATCAGCGCCAGCGGCAAGGCCGCCGGCACGCTGACCAGCGACATCGCCGCCGGCCGGCATTACCTCGACATCGGCGCACGCTTCGTGGCCGTGGGCATCGACACCAGCCTGCTGGCCCAGGCCACGCGCCGGCTGGCAAGCGAGTTCGGCCTGGGCACGGCGCCGCTGTCGCCTGCCCAGGGCAGCGGGCCGTACTGAGCGGCTTCAGCCCGCCGCGCCCAGCTTGGCCAGGAAGTGCGCCAGGTTCGGATCGCTGGGCAGTTGTGCCGCTTCGGCAAAGGCGAACCAGCGCACGCCATGGAACTCGGCCTCGTCGAACACGAGCGGCGCATTGCGTGAGTGGCAGATGGGATACCACAGCGACACATCGGTGTGCCCCGCGGTGAGCCCCACGGTGCCGGTCACCGACACCATCAGCGGCGCCGGCACCTGGTGCGCGGCGATGTCCAGCCCCAGTTCCTCCTTCAGCTCGCGCACCACGGTCTGCCGCGGGTCTTCGTCCGGCTCGACATGGCCGCCGCTGGGCAGCCAGCGCTGGGCGTTGCGGTGGTCCACCAGCAGGATGTGGCCATCGTCCACCACCGGAAAGTAGGCCACCAGGTGCTTGGGCGGCGTGGCGGGTTTGGCCGTGCGGCACAGCGGCGCGCCCGACGCCACCCACTGGCGCGCATCCAGCCACTGCGCCCGCTCATCGTCGGCGATGGGTTGAATCAGGTCGAGCTGGGCAAGGACAAGGGCGTGCATGCGCCCCATTGTGCGTCGCGCCCTGCCCGACGGCACGGCCCGCCGGTGCACCGCGGCCACGGTTCAATCGTCTGCCAGGTGCCCGCGCGCCAGCGCTGCGTCCCGGTCACGGAAAATGGCCATCGCCGTGAGCAGGCGTCCAAAGCCCAGCTTTCTGTAGAAGCCCTCCTTGCCCGGCACCGAGTACAGGATGATCTTCTGGTGCCCGCGGCTGTCATGCACCAGCCTCGCCACCAGGTCCCGGCCCAGCCCGCTGCCCTGGAATTCGGGCAGCACCGCCACGTCGCAGATGTAGGAACAGTCGGCGCCATCGGCCAGCGCCCGGCCTGCGGCGATCAGGCGCCCGCCCCGGCGCACGAACCACTTGTAGCGGCTGTTCTCGAACACCGTTTGCAGACCGACGGCATTCTTGTTGCCAAGCGGCGCCAGACGGTAGAGGGCTTCAAGTTCCGACCAGTCAAGTCCGCTGGTGCTGCTTGACCACGCCAGGCGGGCCCGATCCGCCGACACCCGCTCGCAGTTCGCATCCTGGACCATGGCCTTCAATGGCCCGGCAGTGGCCAGCAGGGTGGCGATGGACAGGTGAGCAGGCTGCTGGACGTGGCGAACTGCCACCACTCTGCCTCCGCGATCGGCTCGATCGCCCCGTTGGCCCAGTGTTGGGCGCGCGTCAAGTAGAACGTTGGTGTCATGGATGTGCAGGAATCAGCCGTCGAAACTGCGCCCCGGCCGTGCGCTGGCCACGCGTGCAGCCCGAGCATAAGCTGCCGCCGCCCCGGGCCCGGCAGGCCGGGACCTCTGGACCGGACGTGCAAACCACGGTCCGGGCCGGGGTGATGCGGCGCCACGCCATGGCGACAATCAGCCCACCATCACCCGCCGCCAGGAGAGACACGCATGAACACGCCCCACAAGATCGCCATCATCCCGGGCGACGGCATCGGCAAGGAGGTGATGCCCGAGGGCCTGCGCGCGCTGAAGGCTGCAGCCCGGCGCTTCGACATCGCGCTCGAACTCACCGAGATCGACTGGGCCAGCTGCGACTACCACGCCGCGCATGGCCAGATGATGCCCGACGACTGGAAGGCGCAACTGCAGCCCATGGCGGCGCTGCTGTTCGGCGCCGTGGGCTGGCCGGCCACGGTGCCCGACCATGTGTCGCTGTGGGGCAGCCTGCTGAAATTCCGCCGCGAGTTCGACCAGTACATCAACCTGCGCCCGGCGCGCCTGATGCCTGGCGTGCCCTGCCCGCTGGCCAACCGCAAGCCCGGCGACATCGACATGCTGATCGTGCGCGAAAACACCGAGGGTGAATACACCGCGCTGGGCGGTGTGATGTTTGCCGGCACCGAGCGCGAGTTCGTGATCCAGGAGAACGTGTTCACGCGCCATGGCTCGGAGCGACTGCTGAAGTACGCCTTCACGCTGGCACGCCAGCGTGCCCGCAAGCATGTCACGGTGGCCACCAAGAGCAATGGCATCGCGATCAGCATGCCCTGGTGGGACGAGCGCGCGGCCGAGGTGGCGGCGCAGTTTCCCGATGTGGGCTGGGACAAGCAGCACATCGACATCCTGGCTGCACGCTTCGTGCTGCAGCCGCAGCGCTTCGATGTGGTGGCGGCCACCAACCTGTTCGGCGACATCCTGAGCGATCTGGGCCCGGCCTGCACCGGCACCATCGGCATTGCGCCAAGTGCCAACCTGAACCCCGAGCGCCGCTTTCCCAGCCTGTTCGAGCCGGTGCATGGCAGCGCGCCCGACATCTATGGCCAGAACATCGCCAACCCGGTGGCCATGGTGTGGAGCGCGGCGCTGATGCTCGACTTCCTGGGCCACCGCGACGCCCACGACGCGATGCTGCGCGCCATCGAGGCGGTGCTGGTCGACGGCCCGCGCACGCGCGACCTGGGCGGCACGGCCAGCACCACCGAGATGGGCCTGGCCATCGCAGAGCGCATCGCCGCCGGCCTCTGAGCGCGCCCATCGCACCTCGGGCTCGGGGTGCGAATCGCAGGTCCGCAAGCAGCGAGCCGGCGTGACCAGCACGCGATGCAATGGGGCTCCTCAACCCGCACCGGGCCGCCCTGGCCCATCCCCAAGGAGCCCCCCATGCAACTGCTTGTTCAAGGCCTGCCCACCGACCACGCACAGGCCCTGTGGGCCGGCGGCCCCGATGCCCATGGCCAGCCGCCGCTGCAGCGCACCGCGCAGGGCGGCGCCAACCCCTGCCGGCACTGCCTGGGCCTGATCGCCGACGGCGAGCCCAAGCTGGTGCTGTCCTACCGCCCGTTCGACACGGCACATCCGTACGCCGAGAGCGGGCCGATCTTCCTGCATGCGCGGGCCTGCGCGCCCTACCGCAGCCAGCAGTTGCCGGCCTGGTTCGCGTACCTGCAGCCGGCGCTGATCCGCGGCTATGGCCACGACGACTGGATCCGCTACGACACCGGTGACGTGGTGCCGGGCAGCGAACTTGCCGCGCGCTGCCTGCAGATCCTGGCTGACCCCGGCGTGGCCTATGTGCACATCCGCTCGAAGTTCAACTGCTTCCAGTGCCGGGTGGATCGGGCCTAGCAGGCGCCTGGTCCAGAGCCGCCAGGCGCCGGTACAGCGTGCGCTGGCTCCAGCCCAGCGCACGCGCCAGATCGGCGCGGCGGCCGGCATGGCGGGCCAGGTGCTGGCGCAGTTCATCGTCACTGATGTCGCGCCCGCGCGCCGGACTGGCGCGGTCGGCCTGCACGCTCGCCTGGCGGCTTGGGTGCACGGCCAGCGGCGCCGGCGTCCCGGCCGGCCGCGCCCAGCCGGCCTGCAGCGCATCGGCCACATGCGCGACGGTGATGGTGTCGCCATCGCACAGCAGCGCGGCGCGTTCCACCACATTGCGCAGCTCGCGCACATTGCCGGGAAAGGCCTGCGCGTCCAGCAGCGCCAGCGCGGCGGGCGCGAAATCCAGGCGGCGCGTGCGTGCCGACGTGCCGGCCACGCGGGCCAGCAGCGCCTGGGCCAGCAGGCGCACATCGCCCACGCGCTCGCGCAGCGCCGGCAGCCGGATCGGGAACACGCTGAGGCGGAAGTACAGGTCTTCGCGGAAGCGGCCTTCGGCCACCATGCCCTGCAGATCGCGGTGGGTGGCGGCCACCACGCGCAGGTCGGCTCGCTTGAGCTCGGTGCCGCCCACGCGGCGGAAGGTGCCGCTTTCCAGCAGGCGCAGCAGCTTGACCTGGATCGACAGCGGGATGTCGCCCACCTCGTCGAGAAACAGCGTGCCGCCATGCGCGCTTTCCACCAGGCCGGCGCGCGGGCCGCTGGCGCCGGTGAAGGCACCGCGCTCATGGCCGAACAGTTCGTTCTCGAACAGGGTCTCGGGCAGGCTGGCGCAGTCCACCACCACCAGTGGCGCATGGGCACGCGGGCTGCCCTCGTGCACGGCGCGCGCCACCAGTTCCTTGCCGGTGCCCGATTCGCCCAGCAGCAGCACGCTGGCCATGGCCGGGGCCACGCGCGCCACGCGCTCCAGCATTTGCTGGAAGGCCGGCGAGCGCCCGATCAGGCCCTGCACCGCCGGCCCCTGGCCCGAGCCCGAGGCCAGGGCCACGGGCTGCATCTGCTCGATGAACAAGGCCGGCTCGCCCGCGGCATTGCGCAGCGGGGTCAACGCGATCTGCACATAGGCCTCGCCCTGCGGCGTGTGGTGCAGGTG
>CAYPDO010000170.1:7058-8294 GCA_964409495.1 uncultured Bordetella sp. | reverse complement strand
CGACCCGAACCGCCTGCTGCTGCTGACCTTCTCGCGCCGCGCGGCCCAGGAACTGAGCCACCGCGCCGGCCGCCAGGTGCAGCAGGCGCTGGGCCTGCGCGGCACCACGGCCGATGGCGCGGCACCGCTGCTGCCCTGGGCCGGCACCTTCCACGCCATCGCCGCCCGCCTGCTGCGCGAGCTGGCGCCGCGCATCGGCCTGGCGCCGCAGTTCACCATCGTCGACCGCGCCGACGCCGAAAGCCTGATGGGCCTGGCGCGCGAGCGCCTGGGCCTGGCCAATGCCAACGTCGGCGGCCAGGCGGCGGCAGGCGCCAGTGGCGGCCGGCGCTTTCCGCTGCCGGCCACCTGCCTGGCCATCCACTCACGCTGCCTGAACACCCAGGCGCCGCTGGGCCAGGTGCTGGCCACGCAATACCCCTGGTGCCTGGACGCGCACGATGCGCTCACGCAGCTGTTCCGCGCCTATGCCGACGACAAGCACGCCCAGGCCACGCTGGACTATGACGACCTGCTGCTGGCCTGGCAGCGCCTGCTGGCCGAGCCCGCGCTGGCCGCCCACCTGCGCGCGCGCTTCGACGAGGTGTTCGTCGACGAGTACCAGGACACCAACCGCCTGCAGGCCGCCATCCTGCGTGGCCTGAAGCCCGATGGCGCCGGCCTCACCGTGGTGGGCGACGACGCGCAGAGCATCTACGCCTTCCGCGGCGCCGAGGTGGGCAACATCCTGGGCTTTGCGCAGCAGTTCGAGCCGCCGGCCACCGTGGTGCCGCTGCAGCGCAACTACCGCAGCACCCAGCCCATCCTGGACTGCGCCAATGCCGTGATCGCCGAGGCGCCCGGCCACCCCGACAAACGCCTGCACACCGACCGCACCGAGGCCGCCCGCCCGCAGCTGGTGACCGTGGCCGACGAGCTCGACCAGGCCCGCCGCGTGGCCGACCAGGCCCTGGCCTGGCGCGAGGAAGGCCTGCGCCTGAAGCAGCAGGCGGTGCTGTTTCGCACCAGCACGCACAGCGCGGCGCTGGAGTTCGAACTGGCGCGGCGCAACATCCCGTTCGTGAAGTTCGGCGGGCTGAAATTCCTGGAGGCGGCGCACATCAAGGACCTGCTGTCGGTGCTGCGCTGGGCGCACAACCCGCGCGCCCGCCTGGCCGGCTGGCGTGTGGTGCAGCGCGTGCCGGGCATCGGCGCGGTGAGCGCCCGGCGCCTGCTCGATGCGATGGACGCCGCGGC
>CAYPDO010000170.1:0-6958 GCA_964409495.1 uncultured Bordetella sp. | reverse complement strand
GACCCGCCCGAGGCCACCAGCGACGAATCGGGCGTGCCACTGCGCGACGAGGACTACCTGATCCTCAGCACCCTGCACTCGGCCAAGGGCCAGGAATGGAGCGCGGTGCAGATCCTCAACGTCGTCGACGGCTGCCTGCCGTCAGACCTGTCCACCGGCTCGGCCGGCGAGATCGAGGAGGAGCGCCGCCTGCTGTACGTGGGCATCACCCGCGCGCGCCGCCACCTGCGGCTGATGGCACCACTGCGCTTCCATGTCACGCAGCAGCACCGCCATGGCGACCGGCACCTCTACGGCAACGTCTCGCGCTTTGTCACGCGGCGGGTGATGGCCACGCTGGAGCGCGTGGCGCCGGCTGCGCCCGCCACCGCCACCGCGGCCGAGGCCGCGCTGGACGGCCTGCCGGTACTGGACCTGGGCGCGGCGCTGCGCAAGACCTGGTCTTGAGCGTGGCCGGCCGGGCGGCCCCGAGCCATACCCGCGCCGGTACACTGCCGCGCGCTGAACCAACCCTTTCCCGATGAGCCTGCACACCCTCTTCCCCCTCGGCTGGGCGCACTACCTGGCCGGCGGCCTGCTGATCGGCGCCGGTGTGGCGCTGCTGTTCGTGCTCACCGGCCGCATCGGCGGCATGAGCACGGTGTTCACGTCGAGCTGGTCGTACCTGCTGCACCGGCCGTTCTTCCGCCAGCCGCGCTTCACCGACAGCCGCGCCTGGCGCCTGGTGTATGCCGCCGGCCTGGTGCTGGGCGCCGCGCTGTGGTGGCGCTGGCTGGGCCCGGCCGATGCGCTGAGCACCACGCTGCCGGCCTGGCAGCTGCTGCTGGGCGGGCTGCTGGTGGGCTTTGGCGCGCGCCTGTCCAACGGCTGCACCTCGGGCCACGGCATCTGCGGCCTGGGCTCGCTGCAACTGCCCTCGCTGGTGGCCGTGCTCACCTTCATGGCCACCGGCTTTGCCACGGCCAACCTCGTGCTGTGGCTGGCGGGTGGTGCCCGATGAGCGGCGGTGCTGATCGCATGGATGCCCCCCGCCTGCTGGCCGTGCTGGCCGCCGGCGCGCTGTTCGGCTTCGGCCTGGCGGTGGCCACGATGATCCGGCCCGAGGTGGTGCTGTCCTTCCTGCAGTTCAAGGACTGGGGCCTGATGCTGGTGATGGGTGGTGCGATGGGCCTCACGCTGCTGGCCTACCGCCTGGCGCCGCGCATCTGGCGCACGCCGCTGCTGGGCGGCGGGGCCAGTGCCTTCGGCCAGCATGTGGCCACGCTGGACCGCGACACGGTGCTGGGCGCCGCCATCTTCGGCATCGGCTGGGGCCTGTGCGGCGTGTGCCCGGGGCCGGCGATTGCCGGACTGGGCGCGGGCAATCTGTCGCTGGGCTGGGCGCTGCTGGGCATCGCCGCCGGTGCCGGGCTGCACGGCTGGTGGATGGATCGCCGGCAGCGCTGACCGGCGGCGGCAGCCCACGCCCGCCCTCGCCCTGCCCGTCGTCACCCACCGGACGCTGTCTTGACCGCCGCGCCGGCACACTGCGCGCCATGACCGACCGCTCCCCCGCCCTTCACCCCTTCGACGCCGCGATCGCGCTCACGCCGGCCGGCGCCGCCGCCCCGGACGACTTTCTCGGCGCCACCCACCCGGCCTGGCAGAACATGGTGGGGCCGTTCGGCGGCATCACCGCGGCCGTTGCGCTGAACGCCGTGCTGCAGCACCCGCGCCTGCTGGGCGAGCCGGTGTCGCTGACGGTGAACTTTGCCGCCGCCACCGCCGACGGCCCGTTCACCGCCAAGGCCCGGCCGGTGCGCACCAACCGCAGCACCCAGCACTGGATCGTCGAGATCCACCAACCCGATGCCGACGGCCAGCCGCAGGTGTGCACCACGGCCACGGTGTTCACCGCGCTGCGGCGCGAGACCTTCAGCGCCAGCGACATGCCCATGCCCGCCGTGCCGGCGCCCGAGGCCGTGGCGCGCCAGCCGCTGCCGCCGGGTGTGGTGCCCTGGCTGCAGCGCTACGAGATGCGGCCCGTCTCCGGCGGCATCCCGATGCGCTGGGACGGCCAGGCCAGCGACCACAGCCTGACCCGCCTGTGGGTGCGCGACGAGCCACCGCGCGCGCTGGATTTCGCGTCATTGGCCGCGATGAGCGACATCTTCTTTCCGCGCATCTGGCTGCGCCGGGCCACGCGCGTGCCGGTGGGCACGGTGTCGATGACCGTGTACTTCCATGCCGATGGCGCCATGCTGGCCGCCAGCGGCAGCGGCCACCTGCTGGCCCAGGCCCGGGCCCAGGCCTTCCACCAGGGTTATTTCGACCAGACCGGCCAGCTGTGGAACGCCGCCGGCCAGCTGCTGGCCACCACGCACCAGGTGGTGTACTTCAAGGAGTAAATGGGGCGCTCGGCCCGCTCAGTTCTTGCCCAGCTCGGTGATCAGCCGCGTCACCAGGTACAGCCGCGGCACGATCTGGTCGATGGCGATGTACTCGTCCTTGGCGTGGTAGCCCCAGCCGGGCAGGCCCAGGCTTTCCAGCACCACGGCCTTGCCCGAGCGGTTGGCAAAGCCGGCATCGGTGCCGCCGCCGGTGATCGGGTGGATGCTCAGCGGCCGGCCCTCGCCCAGCTCGGCGGCGATGGCACGGGCGCGCTCGGCCAGGGCCTGGGTGCGCGGCCCGCCGACGAAGGGCGGGCGGCCCACGCGCAGCGCCACGCTCACCTCGGTGTCGGGGATGCGCGTGCCCTCGGCCACCCTGGCCTGCACGGCCGCCAGCAGCTTGCCGGCGGCATCCGGGCGGGTCAGGCGCACGTCGGCGCCAGCCTCGGCGCTGTCGGGGATCTGGTTGCGCACATTGCCGGCCTTCATCGTCGTCCAGTTCAGCTGCGCGCCGGGGATGCCCTTGGCAATGTCGGCGGTGGCCAGCATCTGGTGCGCCAGCTCCAGCGCCGCGTTGCGGCCCAGCTGCGGCGCGGCACCGGCATGCGCGGCGCGGCCCTTCACCTTCATCAGCACCTCGCCCACGCCGGCGGCGGCCAGCAGCACGCCGGGATCCTGCGCGCTGGTGGGCTCGAAGGACAGCACCACGTCGTGCTGGTCGGCCAGCGTGGCAATGGCCTCGCCCGAGCCCGGCGAGCCCGATTCCTCGTCGCCGTTGAACAGCACGGTGATCTGCGCGAAATCCTTCCAGCCCTGGGCGCGCAGGATCTCCAGCGCATGCAGGATCATCGCCGCGCCGCCCTTGTCGTCGGCGATGCCGGGGCCGTAAAGGCGGCCGTTGTCTTCCCTGATCGGCGTCTTGGCCAGCTCACCGGGCCAGTAGATGGTGTCCAGGTGCGCCATCAGCATCAGCTTGCGCGTGCCGCTGCCGGCAAGACGCGCCGTCAGCAGTTCGCTGTGGCCGGCCGTGGCGGGCTTGCGCTCAACCTGGCCACCCAGGGCCCTGAGCCGCTTCTCGGCGTAATCGGTCATGCGCGCCAGGCCCGGCGCATCCATGGTGCCGGATTCAATGGCCACCATCTCGCGCAGCGTCTGCAGCACCGCCGGCTGGGCGCTGCGGGCGGCGGCCAGCAGCGCGGCATCGGGCGCGGCCGCGGCCTGCGTCGCGGCCAGCAGGCACAGGCCGGCCAGGGCTGCGCAGGCGCCGCGGCGCAGCAGAAAAGGCTTCGAGGTCAGGGCCATGCGGTCTCCGGAAAATGGGCACATCCCGCCGCGGCAGGATGTGCCCCAGTGTCGCGCCGGCCATCGTGGCGCGCGTCAGGCCTTGCCCTGAGTGTTGCGCAGCCGCATGCGCGAAACCGAATGCATGTTCAGCTTTTGCGCGTACCCAGCCAGGTGCCCGAGAGCACCGCCGCCAGGCCCACGCCGTGCCACACGGTGAGCGGCTCGCCCAGCAGCAGCACGGCAAAGCCCACGCCGAAGATCGGCACCCAGTAGGCGTACAGCGCCGTGCGCGCCACGCCCAGGCGCACCAGCGCACGGTTCCACACCAGCGCGCCCACCGCCGTGGCCAGCAGGCCCGACAGCACCACCAGCAGCCAGTCGAACGCGCGCACCGCGCCCCAGTCGGGCAGGCGCGTGCCGGGGTCCAGCAGCGCATGCAGCACCACGGCGCTGGTGCCCAGCACATTCACCACCGCGCTGACCACGGTGGAATCCATGCTGCGCGCCAGGCGCTGCACCAGCACGCCGCCAGCCACCCAGGTGAGCACCGAGCCGAACACCAGCAGATCGCCCAGGCTGCCATGGCCCAGCGCCGCGCCCGGCCGGTTGAGCACCACCGCCGCCACGCCCGAAAAGCCCAGCACCACGCCCAGCAGCCGCGCCGACCTGAGCCGGTCGCCCAGCAGCGCCGCCGCCGCCAGCGTGGACACCAGCGGGTTCAGTGCGATCACCAGCGCGGCATTGGCCGCCACGGTGCGCTGCACGCCCAGCATGAAGCAGATCTGGTTCAGGTAGATCATCAGCAGCCCGCACAGCAGCAGGCCGGCGAACTGCCGGCGCGACAGCCGGGGCCAGCCCGGCCCGTGCCAGTACAGCACCGCCAGCAGCGCCAGCGCCGCCACCGCCATGCGCAGCGCCGACAAGGCCATCGGGTCGAAGCGCTCGAGCAGCAGCTTCACCACCGCCAGGTTGCCGCCCCAGATCGCCATCGTGGCCAGCAAGGCCAGGCGCATGGCGCCGGGGGTGTGCACAGTCATGGCGCCGCAGTGTGCCAGCGCGCCGGCGTGGCACCGGCTGCAGCGCTGCAGCGCCCGCCTGCAATGCCGGCCGTGCATCCGGCGGCGCTGCACGATGCCGGGCCTGTCGGGCTTCTTGACAGCGGCCCGGGCGCCACGGGCCCGGCCGGCGTGCGCTGCTTCACGAACCGGCTGCGGGCGTGAAGGATCGCACGTCGCCACCTTTGACAGGCCCCCTCCGCCCCCGTGGCCGCGGGTGGCAAGCCATTGATTCATAAGGGAATATCACCGCACACAAAGGCTGGCATGGCATTCGCTTTGAACTGGCCATGGCCGGGCGGCAAGCCGGGCCGATCCAACCAAGAACTGTCGTCGGGAACCCCATGAAGAAGCTTTTTGCCGCCGCACTGGCGGCCGCCGGCCTGTTGGCCGGCATGCAGGCCCAGGCCTCGATCGTGCTGCCGCCTGCGGGCCCGCTGTCGCTGCAATCGGCGTCGGCCGCCGAACTGGTGCGCACCGGCTCGGTCACGCTGCACGATGGCGGCACCACGGCCACGCTGCAGATCGGCAAGTTCGACGCCAACCTGGGCACGCTCACCAGCGTCAGCATCCAGGGTCAGGGCACGATGGCCGTGTCGTTCGGCGGCGACAACAACGGCCCCGACAGCGCCACCGTGCGCGGCGACGCGCTGGGCCAGCTCGGCTTCACGCTGCCGGTGTTCGCGCAACTGCTGATCGATCTGAGCGGCCAGCCCTTCGAGACCCTGCTGGGCGCCGGCACCGGGCTGGAGATGGCCGACGCCCAGGCCAGCGGCAGCAACGACGACGGCCCGCTGGGCGCGCCGTTCGACCTCTCGGCTTTCATCGGCAGCGGCCTGCTCGACGTGGACGTGCGCTTCGACGACTACTCGACCATCGGCAGCGACTCGATCGACTTCAATGGCTGGACCTTTGACAGCGTGGCGACCGCCAGCCTGAGCGTCACCTACCGCTACACCGCCAGCAACCAGACCGTGCCCGAGCCCGGCGCCCTGGCCCTGGCCGGACTGGCCCTCGGTGCCCTGGCCCTGAGCCGCCGCCGCGCCGGCTGAGCCCTGCGGCCCGCGCCACACCTGAACCGAAAGCTCCCATGACGCACCGCCTTCTCACCCACGCCCTGCCGCTGGCGGCCCTGGCCCTGACCGCTGCCAGCCCGGCCCAAGCCGTGGCCGTGATCCCCGCCGCCAGCACCGCCACCGCCGAATACACCGCCGTGGTGCTGCCCACCCATACGCGCAGCACCAGCCTGGAACTGGCGCTGTTCGACGCCACGCTGGGCACGCTGCGCTCGGTGACGCTGGACCTGTTCGCCAGCCTGTCCAGCACCATGAAGCTGGAGTCGATGAACACCAGCGCCATCACCCCGGTCACCGGCAAGCTCACCAGCGTGGTGTCGCTGCTCGACGGCGCCGGCAGCACGCTGACCACCGCCACCGCGGTGATCAGCACCAGCTTCACCGGCAGCACGGTGTACGACGGCGTGCTCGACTACCTGGGCAACTCGGGCCGCACCCAGGGCTTCGAGGCCAGCGCCAGCAGCACGCTGAGCTTCAGCGATGCCGAGCACCTGGCACTGTTCACCGGCACCGGCACGCTGCCGCTGAGCTTCAAGGTGGCCAGCAGCAGCCAGTTCGGTGGCGCCCGCGTGAATGGCCGGCTGGCCGACACCGCGGTGGGCGGCTATGCCCGCCTGACCTACACCTACGAGCTGCCGCTGGCGACCCTGCCCACTGCCGCGGTGCCCGAACCCGGCACCTGGGCGCTGCTGGCCGCCGGCCTGGGCATGGTGGGCCTGCTGGCCGTGCGCCGCCGGCCACGCTGAGCCGCACTGCGGGCCGGCTACCATGCCGTCCATGAACCCTGAATTCACCCGCGTCGTCCTCTACACCGACAGCGACGGACGCGCCCGCTTCCGCGAGGAGCCGATCGCGCTGAGCGAGGGCAAGCCGCAGGCCCGGCTGTCGCCCTTGATGCCCAGCGGCGGCTATCAGTTGCGCGAGAGCCCGGTGGGCTTTCGCAGCAGCTTCCACTGCACCGAGCACCCGCAATGGGTGTTCATCCTGGCCGGGCAGATGGAGATCGGCCTGCAGGATGGCAGCTCGCGGGTGTTCGGCCCGGGCCAGCACTTCTACTCGGCCGATGTGCTGCCGGCCGGCGCCAGCTTCGATGCCGCCGTGCACGGCCACTGGAGCCGCCAGCTGGGCGACAGCCCGCTGGTGACGCTGTTCGTGCGCGGCTGACCCCCGCATC